>JBIINH010000132.1:0-6664 GCA_044337585.1 Bacteroidia bacterium | reverse complement strand
CCATTTGCATATGCTTCGGCTATAGCTTTTTCTAAAATTGGTACTATGTAAAAATATTCACCCCTGATATAAATGTAGGAAGTATTTGCACCCAAAGCATAACTTGAGGTTATCATTCCTTCAACTAATAAATGAGGTAAGCGCGACATTAAAAAACGGTCTTTAAAAGTTCCAGGCTCTGACTCATCAGCATTGCATACCAAATAACGAGGCACACCCTCTGGTTTTGCCAAAAAACTCCATTTCATTCCTGTTGGAAAACCTGCACCACCGCGACCTCTGAGTCCCGATTTTTTTACTTCTTCAACCACTTCATCAGGCGACATGGTTTTAATTGCTTTCTCTACACTTTGATACCCACCTGATTTACGATAAGCATCATATCCCTGAATGCCCGGTACGTCAATATGTTGTAATAATAATTTCTTTCCCATGAATATATCGGGTTATTAATATTTATCTATGGTTACTTCGTCAAAATACGTTTTGCGTTTATTTTCCAATTTCCACTTTTCAAGCAGCGCATCCACTTTGTCAAATGTGAGGTTCTCATGGTATTGTGCACCACACATAAGCATCGGTGCAGTGCCACAGCTTCCCAAACACTCAACTGTTTTTATTGTAAAAATACCATCAGAAGTCGTTTCTCCTTCTTTTATGCCTAGTTTCTTTTCAAAATAATTGACAATATCATCAGCACCACGAAGCCAACATGAACTTGTTCTGCAAATTTCTATCTGGCATTTACCAACAGGTTTCAGGTTAAACATAGAATAAAACGAAGCAACCTCATACGCCTCAATAGGCTGAATATTTAACAAGGATGCAACATAATCCATGGTAGCCGGACTAAGCCAACCGTCAAACTCTGCCTGAGCCAAGTGTAGTAAAGGAATCAATGCCGACTTTTGCTTTCCCTCAGGATAGCGTGCTATGATTTTTTGCGCCATTGCAAGGCTTTCATCATTGAATTTTATTTGTTTTTCGCTCATACGTAAACTTCAAATCTGTTATTAATTATGCATCTAATTCTCCTGCAATCACATTCATGCTGCTCATTGCCACAATGGCATCGGAAAGCATACCTCCTTTTATCATTTCAGGATACGCCTGATAGTAAATAAAACTAGGTCTCCTAAAATGCAATTTATACGGTGCACGGCCTCCATCACTAATCAGATAAAACCCTAATTCTCCATTACCGCCTTCAACAGCATGGTACACTTCGCCTTTAGGCACTTCTGATTCTCCCATCACAATTTTGAAATGCCAAATTAATGCCTCCATATTGTTATACACATCTTCTTTCGGGGGTAAGTAAAATTCAGGTACATCTGCAAAGTGCTTACCTGATGGCATGTTATCTAGTGCTTGCTGTATAATTCTTAAACTTTGTCTGATTTCATGCTGCCGTACTATGAAACGATCATAACTATCGCCATTTACACCTACCGGAATTTCAAAATCAAAATCTTCATAACTTGAGTAAGGATTCATAACGCGTACGTCATAATCTACACCTGTAGCACGAAGGTTTGGTCCTGTAAATCCATAAGAAAGGGCACGCTCAGCGCTGATAGGACCGGTATTAATGGTACGGTCTACAAATATTCTGTTTCGTTCAAGTAAGTTTGAGAATTCATTGAAGGCTTTTGGAAAATCAATTAAGAAGGCACGAAGTTTTTTGTAAACTTCATCATTAAAATCTCTTTCAAGTCCACCTATTCGACCAATATTGGTTGTTAGGCGTGCTCCACAAATTTGTTCATAAATATCATATACTTTTTCACGCCATTGAAACATGTAAGTAAATCCGGTAAGCGCTCCGGTATCAACACCCACAACTGCGTTGCACACCAAATGGTCTGTAATTCTTGCCAACTCCATTAAAATCACACGCATGTATTGTGCACGTTTTGGAATTTCTACACCTAAAAGTTTTTCAACAGTCATGTGCCAACCCATATTGTTGATGGGCGAGGAGCAATAATTTAAGCGGTCTGTTAAGGTTGTAATTTGATAAAAGGGCCTACGTTCAGCGATTTTTTCAAATGCACGGTGAATATATCCAACCGTTTGCTCTGCTTCTATGATGATTTCCCCATCCATTTTTAAAATGTTTTGAAAAATACCGTGCGTGGCAGGGTGCGTAGGGCCAAGGTTTAGTGTAGTGTATTCTACATTTTCTTGTATATGGTTTCCGTAATTCTCTTGCATGTTAAAGTTTGGTATTAACGTCCGAAATAACTGTCGTCTTTATCAGTTCTAGTAGCATCTTCAAGTGGAAACTCTTTTCTTAGTGGGAAGTAATCCATTTCATCTACGTTCAGTATACGTTTAAGGTTTGGATGCCCCATAAATATAATTCCATAGAAATCAAACGTCTCACGCTCCATCCAATCGGCCGAAGCATACAAATTTGTGGAACTCAAAATGATTGGATTTGAAACAGGTATAAATGATTTGATGCGTACACGAACATTATTTGCCATACTTTGAATATGATAAATTACACAAAGCTCCTCATCTTTTAAGTCGGGGAAATGCGCACCACATATATCGGTTAGAAAATCTGCTTTAATGGTTTGGTGCTCTTTGAACCACTTTAATATATCGTTTACGGAGGTTGGCTTTGCAACGATATTTAGCATGCCGTAAGGCTCATCAATTGAAACTATTTGTGCTTCAAACGAAAGCTTTAATTCTTCAATTATATAGTGATTATCTACAGCCATATTACCTAAATATTATTGGATTCCGTATGAAGATAAAAGGGCTTTATATTCGGTTGAATTTCTTCTGCGTAAAGGTTCATTTTTTACCAATTCTTGAATTTGTAATACGCCATCAATGATTTGCTCGGGTCTTGGAGGACAACCCGGAACATATACATCGACCGGTATCACTTTATCAATACCCTGCAATACCGAATAGGTATCAAATATTCCCCCGCTTGATGCACAGGCGCCCACCGATAGAACCCAACGAGGTTCGGCCATTTGCAGATAAACCTGACGAAGTACTGGGCCCATTTTTTTTGCAATGGTTCCGGCCACAATAAGTAAATCTGCTTGGCGTGGCGAAAAACTAATGCGCTCTGAGCCAAAACGTGCCAAATCAAAATCAGATGCCATGGTAGACATAAATTCGATACCACAACATGAAGTAGCAAATGGCAAAGGCCAAATAGAATTTGCTCGAGCCAATCCAACTGCTTTATCAAATGAGGTTGCCAAAAAACCAGGACCTTCTATGCCCGGCAATGGTTTTGATATGGTTAATTCTTTAGACATAAATTTTGAATATTAATTATTCCCATTTAAGGGCGCCTTTTTTAAGAATGTAAAAGAAACCTATTAATAATGTTCCCATAAAGAATAACATCTCTATAAATCCAATTGCTCCTAGCGCCCTGAAATTTACTGCCCATGGATACATAAAAATGACTTCAACGTCAAACATGACGAAAAGGATTGCTGCCAAAAAATATTTGATTGAGAAAGGCAGACGTGCATTGCCTACACTTTCAATTCCGCATTCAAAACTTTCAAGTTTATCGGCAGTTTTCCGTCTCGGGCCAGCATAATGAGTAACTAGCAATGTAGTGGTTACAAATCCGGCACCTACAAGAAACTGTATCAGTAGGGCCATATAATCAATCGAGTTAGACATAGATGAAGCTTGTTTTGAGGTGTGCAAACTTAATTAAATATTCAACATTTAAGCAGGATTTTTCAACATGAAAAGGCTTATGAAATAGACAAACGTACACGTTCCATAAACTCTCTTAAAGCAGTTCGTACATCCTTATTTTCCAGTTGCATACGTTCTAGTATATCAATTGCACCAAGCACATGGGTGAGCTTTTCTCCGTCATCATCACCGTCTATTTCAATCAACAGCTGTTGTTCTTCGAGCAAAGCTTGCTCAGCTTGTTTGCATTCTTGTATAGAATAAGTTTCCACTAACTTTTTTATGGCAGGTATTTTCATTTGAGGTAATGCTTACAAAATTTCTTGAATCATGGCTTCTACAGCTTCTGGCTTTGAGGTGGCCACTGCTTTTACCAATTTTCCGTTTTTGAATGTGGCAAAAAAAGGCAGGTTACTTACTCCGGCCATTTTACGGGCTATTGGGCTTTCTTCTGCATTGATATCTAAAAATTTCACGCCACTGTATGGTTCATTTTCTGACAGCTTTTTGTATTTGGGAGCAAATAGCCTACACGTACCACACCAATTGGCAAAATATTTTACTACAACCTTTTCATTTTGTTGAATAAAGGATTCAAAATCATTATCTGCTATTGCGTCTATCATAAAGTTTTGTTAGTTTGCTTAAGTAATGACGCAATTATAATCATTTTGTTTGCACTTTGTATAATTGATGGCTAAGCAATGTTTATATATATCATCTAAAGGAATTCATGGAATTTTTCTACTGATGATAATTTCTGTAAATGTATATGGACAACAACCGTTGTATGTTGATTCATCGCAAGCCAATCGCAAGGATTTTATTGATATCATGCGCTATCAATTTGGAAAAACTTCGGTAATGGAAATGCGACCCATTGAAATACGTAAGGTACAGTTTAGTCTTTTCCCCAGCATCGCTGCTTCGGGAGGCGATAAAGGACTGGTTACAGCTTTTGTAACATCATTCTATTTGGGCGATAGGAAAACTACCAATATGAGTAACGTATATTTTACTCCCTACTTCACATTTTCTAAGCAATTTGTATTTCCTATTCGTACCTATATATGGACTAACAATAATAAATGGAACTTTAATGGCGATTACAGGTATATGATTTACCCTCAAGAAATCTATGGTGTTGGACCGCATAGCAATAGTGAATCGTTTGGCATGCTTGATTATAATCAGTTGCGTTTCTATCAAAATGTGCTACATGGCATCTTTCCAAATTTAGCTGTTGGGCCTGGTATTCAGTACGATTACTATCATAATATTTCATATAAACAGTATCGGGAACCTGATGCTGAAATATCGGAACAGATACCAACTGATTTGACTGATAAACACTCACTGGGAGCTACTCTTGAAATGGTGTTTGACAATAGGCGCAATACCATAAACCCACTAAAGGGAGAATTTGTAAGGGCGGTATTTAGATACAACCTACCGGCTGACAACGTAGAGGATTGGATGTCTGTATATCTTGACTTGAGAAAATATGTAATGTTAAACCGCGAAAAACATCGTGTACTGGCATTTTGGAGTTTATATTGGGCGGTATTTAATGGTATTCCATTTTATCTTGATATGCCTAGTAATGGCTGGGATTATTATAATCATACTGCAAGAGGGATACAACGAAATCGATATCGCAGCACATCTCTCATTTACTTGGAAAGTGAATATAGAAGCGAATTGACGGAAAATGGCTTGTGGGGAATGGTACTTTTTACAAATGTAACTGCTCCATCAACGTTTGATAAATTTGATTATCCCAATTGGTACGGATCATTTGGTGGTGGATTACGTTTTAAATACAATAAATTTACCCAAAGCAATATGCTTTTTGATATGGCATTCAGTAGCAATTACTGGACTTGGTATTTTGGGTTGAACGAGTATTTTTAGAAGAAAGCTGTTGTTTACTCGTGCCGCGAGACAGGCGGTTATCGGTTGACAGGTGAGTGTTTTCGGTTACGTATTGATTTATTATACAGTTCAAATCCAAAAGTCTTTTTCATGCCCATGGCAGGAGATTCATAACATCAACACACTTGCCACGCAGCAGGCGTGATTATCACATTATCAATTCAACTCATTATCACATTAAAAAAAGCCATCCTTTTTGGGGACAGCCTTTCTTAAAAAAATGGTGTATTGGGATGAATCAAATATGCATGCGTTCTTTTTTGAACATCAATTGGTCTTTAGATTCAACATGGTCAGGATCTGGAACACAGCAATCAACTGGGCATACAGCCGCACATTGAGGCTCTTCGTGAAAACCAACGCACTCTGTACATTTGCCAGTTACGATAAAATACGTATCATCAGATTTAGGAGCATGGCGGTGGGTAGCGTCTACATCTACACCATCAATATTAATGGTTCCGCTTAAGGTGTTTCCGTCATTCCATGCCCATTCTGCGCCTGATTCATAAATTGCATTGTTTGGACATTCAGGTTCGCATGCACCACAGTTGATGCATTCGTCAGTTATCATTATAGCCATATTATTCTTTTAAATTTATTTTTGTAATATTAACAGTTGCAAAATAACTTTTGTTGATTTGCACTTCAAAATTTAATCATTCTAAATTGTGATGACTTTTCAACAGCGTGTAGACGCTATCATATATCTTGGCCAACAAATGGGTCAGTTAGAGCAACAAAAGCCTGAGTTGTTACAAAAAGCATATGCCTACAATAATTGGTTTACGCCAGAAAATATAAGTTTGGCATGCCGATCGTGGGAAATGCAATTGCAGGCTGATGCCGTAACTCAATTTGTAAAAGGATATGACATACCAGTAGCTGAGCCTAAAACCATAGCCATTATTGCAGCCGGTAATATTCCATTTGTAGGTTTGCATGACCTTATCTGTGTAGTGCTAAGCGGACATCGGGCTTTGCTTAAGTTGAGCGAAGATGATACCGTATTGATGAAAGCAATAGTTGAAGTGTT
>JBIINH010000131.1:0-6667 GCA_044337585.1 Bacteroidia bacterium | reverse complement strand
AAATAGGGTTGGTGCCAAGCATGCGTTGCTTGGAATGGGTAGGTGCTACCAGCGGACTCGCGTTGGTAAGCGCTATGCCAATCATATCTTCGGGCAAAGCCATCATGGCGTGGTAAGCTGCAATGCCAAAATGATTTGAATGCTGAATGGCCACCCAACCGGTTCCAACTTGTTTGGCTTTTTCGATAGCGATGCGCATGGCATGTGGTGCAGATACTAAACCCAGTCCTGCATCCGCATCCAGTGTTGCGGTAGAAGGTGTTTGGTGAATGATGCGAAATTGCGGTTGCATATTGGCTCGGCCTTTTTGCCACAGGCGCACATAGCCACTTAAGCGGGCCACACCGTGCGAGTCAATACCACGCAAGTCGGCTTCAAGCAATACATCAGCTGCCTGTGTAGCATCCGATTCAATCATACCACAATGCATAAATACATTTTTGGTGAAAGTGTGGAGTTTCACTTTATCGTAAATATTCATCCTGATTCTTTTACATTAACACATCATCACATTTAAATTATCACTTAGCATCTATGATAAACGGGGCGCTTTTGCCACCCATGATAATGACCTTGCTATTTGCAGATTTGGCCAATTCTAGGTTTGCTTTAATTGTTTCGTATTGCAATTGTTTGTCAGATAATCCGTTGCTTATAATTTTTTGGTAGTCAGCTATTCCTTGAGCTTCTACACGTTTACGTTCGGCTTCTTGTCTTTCTTTTTGCAATACAAATTGCATTTTTTGTGCTTCTTGTTCAGCATTGATTTTTGATTCGATACTGGTTTTTACCGATTGCGGAAGGGTGATGTTTCTAACTAAAAGCTGTTCAAGTACCAATCCTCGCTTTTTGAAATCTTCTTCAATACTATTAAATATACGGGTTTGAAATTCGTCACGTTTAGATGAGTACAATGAAATGGCATCATAATACACGGCATTGTCCCTAATCTTTGTACGTGTAAGTGGGCGCACAATTTTGTCTTTATAATCTGCACCTGTTTCTTTTAACAACCTAGGGGCATCTGTAGGAATAAGTCTGTACAAAACCGTCAAGTCAATTGTTACTTCAAGTCCATCAGATGTAAGTACACGAATGGCATCGTCACCAGCTTGGTTTCCTTCATCATGTATACCACTCATGGTATAGTTCTGTGTTTTGATATCAAGTTCCTTAACATCCAATACCGGATTAATAAAATTCAAACCGCTTGTTAAAATATCATCTTGTACATTACCGAATAGTATTTTTACACCAACATGTCCTGCATCTATTTGTTTTAAGCAAGAAGACATCGCGCCAAAAATAATCATGGAAATGCCAACTCCTTTTGCGATGGAGGAAAATCGTTTTAAAACGTCAAATTTATTTGTGACAACTGTTGCAATAACCAAAACAATAATGCCAAAGATGATTAATCCCATAAGATTTAAATTTATTGCAACTTACAAAAAATCAACTTGTATTAGAATAATTTTTACGTTTGTGGTAAAGCTGATTTATTCCCAAGCCCCCATTGATGGGGCCGTAAGGCTTCTTGGATTTTGTCCGAAGTCGTTAGTGATATTTAAAAACACGCCACTGTTTTTTGCCGGAGACTCATTTTTGATTCTAAAATCGTATTTATTTACATCTTCAAATGCAGGGTCAATGTTTAATTTATTATTATTGATATTTAATGCCGAGATGGATGTTTTAAGTAAGCAATTTTGAAATATCCTTGTGGTAAAAGTAGGGTTGCCATCAGCGGCACTGTTTAGAATCAATTCTTCTTCGCGACTTCCATAAATGATGTTATTGGCAATGCGATAATTGAGTGGAACTGCCAAGATAATCTGTCCGTTTTCATTTTTAAATGGCGAATTATCGAGAAGAAAATGTGGGTTTTGCCTGTTAAAGTTGTTATTATAACTTGCAAATGTATTATGATACAAAGTGTAGTCGCCACCCAAGGCACCATAAAAAGTAAACTGGCCACAATTGGTGATGATATTGTTGATTGCTGTAATGTTTGCAGAGTATCCGATTAAGCCGACAGCTTGCATGTTTTCAATAAACGATTCGCGTATAATTAAATTAGGATTTGAATTTGCCGAAACGGAATCAACTTCAACACCGATAATTCCATTTTTGATGATGGCATACTTGATGATATTGTCAACACTTCCGGGAAGAAGACGTATACCTATCCATTGCCCGGTAAGCGTTCTGTAATCAGCATCGGTTCGTGTGCCTTCAAATACTACAGAATTATTTGCTTCGCCTTCTACGATTATGGTTCCTGCAACTAGCAATACAGATTTGTTGTAAGAATGAATTTTTGCTCCAGGCTTGATGACAAGGGTTAGGCCTTTAGGTACCAAAACTGAATCATAAATAACATATGGTTTATCGTTGTCCCAAATAAGTTGTCCGCCTGAGCCTTGTAATACTTCATTTCGGTAATAATGCGCATCGCGTCCGTAACCTACAAGTTGTATCTGTTGTGTATTTCCATTTGTTTCAAAAATGAGTTGATCATTCACAATAAATGGCGTATTGCTACCATTAGGTTGAATGTAAATCTGAACGAAAATCATAATGGAGTCGTTGCTCCTTATTTCTTTTCCAATTGCTTGTGAACCGGGTTTTCCATCTATATTTAAAATGTAAACTCCGGGAAACTGACCGGAAAGCCTGATATTGGTTTTTATTCCATCTTTATTTCGATTGATAACCCATAATTGTTTAGTTACGGAAACGGGAGTATTTGTTCCAAACTGTGAAAAGACGGTGTCAAAAAAAAGGGTATCGGTTGAAAAGGATAATTTTAATGACTGATCTGTAGAAATATCTTCTTCTCTGGTGCAAGCCGACATGAGCACAGAAAGGCCAAATAACAGTATTGCAATATGTAGGTATGAATATTTCAAGCCTCCGAATTAACGCAAAATGCCCGACAAAATTACGTTATGGCAGAAGATTAGCTAAAGCTGAAGCTATGTCAGGGTACTTAAACGTAAATTTTTCATTCACCCATTTCTTTCCGGAGATGTGTTGCGAGGCAATCAACATGGTATGCATTTCACCAAAAAGTAGTTTCAACACAAAAACGGGCGCATTGGGAATAATCAATGGGCGGTGAAGTCTTTCAGCCATTTGCCGGGTGACATGATTATGTGTTACCGGTTCTAAGCTTACTCCATTGTATTCGCCATTTAGGTTTTCATTTCGTATCAAATATAGATACATATTGCAGAGGTCTTCAATATGCACCCAACTCAAATATTGATTTCCTGTTCCCAATGCGGTGCCAGCAAAAAGCTTAATTGGCGCAGCAATTTTAGGAATAAATCCACCTTCTTTGGCGAGTACAACACCTGTTCTGATGATACTTACTGGTACACCGTATTGGCGAAGTGCAATAGCTTCTTTTTCCCAATCAGTGCACACTTTCGCTAAAAAGGTATTTCCTGGTGGGGTATTTTCAGTAGCGTTTTTAGCTGTATGGTTTCCATATACACCAATTGCACTGGTAGATACAAGCTTTTTTATGCCATTAGGGTTATATTTTATTACACTTTCAACCAACAATCGGGTAGAGATAATACGGCTGTCATAAATCTCTTTTTTGTATTGTTCTGTCCAGCGTTGGGCTTCAACCCCAGCACCAGCTAAGTGTATGATGTAGTCAGTATTAATGATTGCATCAGAATCGATTTCACCTCTTATGGGGTCCCATACATATTTGGTGTATGTTTCTGAAAGGGATGATTTATTTCTTCCTAAATGACTGACTTTAAAGCCGTTTGAAGAAAGCAATTTGCTCAGATGTTTGCCAACAAGGCCCGAACCACCGGTAATGAGAACGCGATTTTGCATAATTCTTTGTAAAACTATTAAAACAAATATGACTAGTCAATGTTTATTATCACAATAATAAAGGAGGAATTATTTTGGGAATCTTTTCGATACGAGACATAGAGGCAGCATCGGGTATCAAAAGTCATACTCTAAGAATTTGGGAACAACGCTATGGGATAATTAAACCTAAGCGTACGGATACAAATATACGCTATTATGATGATGATGATTTGAAATACATTTTGAATATAAGTGTATTGAATAAACATGGTCTTAAAATATCTGAAATAGCAAAGATGAACAAAGACGAAGTGAATGACCATATTCTTCGTTTAAGTTCGCGTTCCTCACAATATGAAAGTCAAATTAAATCACTCGTTAGTAGAATGGTCTCTTTTGACGAATTTGGATTTCACCAAATATTAACGACAAGCATTATTCAGTTTGGCATAGAAGAAACCATACTAAATATAATATTCCCGTTGCTTAATGAAATCGGTTTGCTTTGGCAAGTTGGTTGTATACAACCTTCACATGAACACTTCGCTTCAAACATCATCAAACAAAAATTATACGTTGCTATTGATGGTAATTTGGGCAAGTTTGCCAACAATAGGAAAAAGTTTTTATTGTTTCTACCCGAAGGAGAGCAGCACACGATAGGACTTTTATTTGCCAATTATATCATCCGTTCTAGAGGTCATGAACTTTTATATTTGGGACAACAAGTGCCTATGGTTGATTTAGCCAAAACAGCATCAGACATACATCCTGAGTATGTATTTACGATTGTTACAGCATCAACCATTCAATTTGATAAGCAAGATTTTATAGATACACTAAATAAAATGTGGCCAAATGCTCAATGCTTGTTGTCTGGATACCAATTTGTTTATAACACTGAGCAACCCGTAAAACTTCCTGATAATTTTTCGGTAATCAATTCTGCAAAAGATTTTATCAAGTTTATTGATGATTTGACTTATATAGGTACAGATATATCAAGAAATTAATACCCTATTTGATAAGGTACAATTTGGTAATCTGAAGGTACTGAAAATAAATTATCGTCTAATTTTTTCATGTCTACACCTGTTGCAGTGTAAGTCATTTGAATACCTTCCTCAAAAAGTTGGTATTCTAAAATGCATCCATTTACATCTAAATTACTGTAAGAATCGCTATGAATTGGGGGAAGTTCTTTGGTATAATATGCGATAAATGTAAACGGTTTTCCGTCTACATTTACTTGAATAATAATTTTTGAGCACTTATATCCCGCAATGGTTTTTGATTGGTTTGTATATTCTACTTTTGGAACACCAGAACCATGTTGGGAATTCAGCTTATCCTTCATTTGCTTGTTCTGTTCGGGAGAAATATACATGGCGATTTTTTTACCCATCATTGAAGAAAGTGCATAACTTTCATTTTTCTCAACATCAATAATAATGATGGAAGGACCCATAATGGTTTTAAGTTCCATACGTTGCTTCGCGCCTTTCATCAACACATACATATTCGTTGGTAGATAAATTGAAGACTCTTTTTGTTGTACTGGTATGCTGTCATACCTGATGTCAAAAGAAATCATTCCTTCAAAAGTGTTTTGTGCAGAGACACTAAACAAAACACACAAACAACATAAGGAGAAAAATAATGATTTTACCATTCTAATTTTTCTTTGTTTAAAAATGAAGAGATACCTTTTTTGCAATCATCGGTAGAGCGCGCAGCAGCATTTGTTTTTGCTGCGTATAAAAGTGCATCTTCAGATGATAGGTGTGGTACATTAGCTGCCATTTGCTTCACAAGTGTAATTGATTGAGAAGATGCAGTTCTGCAAAGTTTTTCGGCAAATTTAATTACATATTCTTCGATTGAATTCGCTTCAATTACTTTATTAATAAGTTTATACTGCATAGCTTGAGAAGCATCAAACACATCTCCAGTAAGCATCATTTCACGTGCCGATGATTCGCCCACCTTTCGCAATAAAAATACCATAACAATGGCAGGGACAAAACCAATCTTTACTTCTGTGTAGCCAAAAGTTGATTCAGGTGTGGCAAAACAAAAGTCGCATACCGAAGCTAAGCCGCACCCTCCTGCGATAGCAGGTCCTTCAACCTGAGAAATGATAATTTTTGGTGCATGATAAATCATGCTGAATAATTCCATTAAATGAGTAGAGTCGGCAAGGTTCTCTTCATATGTGTTTTTTTGCAGTTGTTGCAAATACGCTAGGTCGGCCCCTGCACAAAAAGCCTCTCCCGAACTTTTTATTATAATTACTTTGCAGTTAGGGTCATTAATTGCAGCCGTAAGTTTTTCTTTTATTTTGTAAACAAACTCATAGCTTAATGCATTTCTTTTTTCGGGTCTATTTAAAATGATATACCCAATACGATTTATTAGTTCATATCCTACCATCTCATTCATACTACAATGATAATTGAAATGAAGCAGAATCAACTACTGAATAATGGGGTATGTTGCGATTATCAAAATATTGCTGCATCCTTATCATTTGTTTTTTTGATAAATTGGAGGCGAAAATAACTTCTTTAGGTTTTAATAAATTCAGTTTGTATTCGTATAAAGGATAATTGATTATTGCCATATCACAATTATAGATTGTAGTGTCGTTGGTGTTTAGTTTTCCGGTAATTAAAATATAATTTTCATTTGCTTTGTAAGTAATTGTTTGTCCGCTATCAATTATGATTTGTTCTTTTTCAATTCCACTTCGCCATTTGTGCTGGATAAGGTGAAAACGCATTTTGTCCTTATCAAAAATAAGCGCAGTGTCAGCAATAAGAAC
>JBIINH010000016.1:0-21530 GCA_044337585.1 Bacteroidia bacterium | reverse complement strand
GCTGAAACCTGAGCGGTAATTTGAGGAACACGCACAGGGGTGAAACTTGCGCCTGATTGCGGATTGTTCCATCGAAGGTAGTTGTTAGTTGACAGAGCTGCATAAAGAAAATTCAGCGAGTCATCATAATCGGTTGGATTGATAAATCTGCCATTGTCGCCATAGCTGGCTCCGGAAAAACTATTGCCTCCGTTGGTGGAGCGGTAATAGTTATTGTAAACATAAGACGTAAACTGAAACAGAGGTTGATTTTGATCAATATGACAATATGCGCCATCACCACCTGTTACTTCTGTTGTGCTGTTGATGCCCGATGTAGTAAACCGGTGCGAACCATTATCTTGGGAACCTGCAAGAAAAAATTGGTTGCCGGCAGTAGGGTGTATATCACAAGCATAAAACTGTGTGGTGATATAATTTCTTTCTTTGCTAGTTATAGATGGGATGGTAGCGTTTGCATTTTGTGTGCGGTAAATTCCACCGTCATTTAAAAAGTATAGTATATTAGAACTGCCCGGACTAAATTCAGCATAATGTTGGTCGGCATGCACATTTTGAAATCCAAAACCGCCATACCAATGTGAAACTTGCTGCCAACTTGTGCCTCCGTTTGCTGTTTTAAATAAATCAATTCCACCAACAAAACATACATTGCTGTTATTAGGATCCACGGCTATGGATAAATCATACCATGCCTGGTTGCGGCTAAAATCTTTCCATGGATTGCCGGCTCCCGGAACGCCAGGATCGGCATCAATAGGATGTGATGTTACCGTATCCCATGTATTTCCGGCATTGGTAGATTTTATAATGGCACTGATGCGGCTGGCATTTTCTACCAATCCCCAAATGATATTGGTATCATTATCTGCCATTGCAATTTCTATCTCCCTTCTACTGATATATGCAGGTATGGTTGTTGCAATCCATGTAGTGCCTCCATTAAATGATTTACTTATAGAGCCGGTGTTTGCGCCCCCTGTTGAAGAGGTAGCATAATACGTTCCGTTTGCCGCACGTTCAATATCATATACAATGGTTGATGCCGTACCTAAAACCACAGAAAAAGTGGTACCGCCATTTACAGATCGGTACAATCCGGTTCGCGTTGCAACAAACAGGGTATCTCCATTTCCGGTTGTGTATAATTTTTGACAATAGTGATAACTGCTGTTGTTGGTCGCAGTAAGTTGTGTCCATGTTACGCCTTTATTGGTGCTCTTCCACACCCCAAGGCCCCTGGCAGCATCGCTATTCCCATTGCCTTCGCCTGTACAGAAATACATGATATTATGATTTGAAGGCGCTTGAGCGATATACGTTACGGCCAAATTCTGAAACATGTCGTTCACGGGTACCCAATTGGGTTCAGGGGCTGTAATATCGGTTGTTTTCCAAATACCGCCATTTACCCCTGCTGTCCAAATTGTCTTACGTGAAGTATCACTTATGTCTATGCAAATGGCACGTGTTCTACCACCGCAATTATTTGGCCCTCTTGATTGCCATTGAATACCGGGAATAGCTGCTTTGCCATAAAATCGCTGAATGCTCATCATATACTTCCATGCGTCCAATAAGCGTTCACCGGGAACCTCTCCAGTTTCTGGGTCCATTGTCATTTCCCGTTCTTGTGCCCAAGCTAAGTCTATGCGATCTTTTTTTGGTATTCTTCCTTTGCGTGATTCCATTTTTTTGTCATGAAATACTTGATAAGGATTCTTAATGTCACCGAGAAGTATCGCTATGGCAGAAATAATTCCAAGTACAAGAAGTCCAATAATAAGAATTTTATTTCGGTTCATTCCTTTTAAATCAGTTAATCAAAGTTATTGATTTATCTTTAAAATAAGCATTTGAAAAAAAATAATTAATAATTTACAACTCTTTAATTAAAGCACATAAGCTTTTACCTTTCGTTTTTATTACCATTTATTATTATACCTGTTTGCTCCCAATCATTTTTTTTCTAATGCTTTGGTTTGATAATCAAATTCATGAGCATACCTTGACTTTAAAGCAAAATAGCCTTAGCTATTCAAACTGTTTTAGCTGTATTATTGTTCATTCATCATGGGCAAAAAAGCAATTAAAAATATACAAGCAGAAGATGCATTTCTGGAAGTGCTTGGTGCACGTGAGCATAACCTGAAAAACATTGATGTTCGTATTCCCAGAAATAGCTTAGTAACCATCACCGGACTCAGTGGTAGTGGCAAATCTTCCCTTGCTTTTGACACCATTTTTGCCGAAGGCCAACGCAGGTATATGGAAAGTTTTTCTGCCTATGCACGACAATTTATTGGCAATATGGAACGCCCTGATGTAGACAAAATAAACGGCCTTTCGCCTGTTATTGCCATCGAACAAAAAACAGTGAATAAAAATCCGCGGTCAACTGTTGGTACCATTACCGAAATATATGATTTCCTCCGTTTGCTGTACGCAAGAGCCGCAAACGCCTACAGCTACGAAACCGGTGAGCGCATGGTGAAAATGAGTGAGGAACAGATTATTGCGGCCATTATTCAACAATACGAAAACAAAAAAATAGCCGTTTTGGCACCTTTGATCAAAGGACGTAAAGGACATTACAGGGAACTATTTGAACAAGTTCGCAAACAAGGATATTCCAAAATAAGGCTTGATGGAGAAATAAAAGACATCACGCCAAAGATGCAAGCAGACCGTTATAAGATACACGATATTGAAGTAGTAATTGATAGGCTTGATGCAAAGAAAACGGAAAGGTTTCGATTAAGTGAAAGTATCAAAACTGCTTTGAAAATGGGTAAAGGTATTTTGATGGTTGTAGATATGGACTCCAACAAGGCATTCCATTTTAGTAAATTTTTGATGGACCCAAAAAGCGGAATTAGTTATGATGAGCCGCAACCCAATACCTTTTCATTCAACTCTCCCTATGGTGCGTGCCCTGCCTGTGACGGACTTGGGGTAAAAAGCGTAATCGAACAACACAATATCATTCCTGACCCTAAACTTTCCATAAATAAAGGTGGCATTGCACCGCTTGGCGAACCACGTGATAATTGGACGTTTTTACAATTGCGTGAAATAGCAAAAAAGCATAAATTTAGTTTTGCCGATGCTATTGAAAAAATAAAACCCGAAGCGCTGAATGTCATTTTATACGGAAGTGATGAGCCTATTGTGGTTCCTTATACATACAACAGTGGTTATTCGCAAAACTATAGCACTACCTGGGAGGGATTAATTCCATTCATCACCCGACATTACCATGAAAAAAGCAGCGATTCGGTTGCACGCTGGGCCGAAGAATTTATGACCGTAGACAAATGCCCCGAATGCAATGGTGCTCGCCTCAAAAAAGAGGCACAATACTACCGCATAGGCGACATGAATATCGCACAACTCTCGGAAATGGAAATTAATGCCTTGGGAAAATGGTTTGAAGGAGTTGAAAAATTTTTGGACGAAAAGCAGCAGATTATAGGAGCTGAAATTTTAAAAGAAATACGCAGTCGTATCAAGTTTTTAGTAGGTGTAGGCATAGATTACCTTACCCTTAATTCACCTGCTAGAACTTTGAGTGGTGGCGAAGCGCAACGCATCCGACTGGCCACACAAATTGGCTCGCAGCTTACAGGTGTTCTTTATATTTTGGATGAACCAAGTATTGGGTTGCATCAGCGCGACAATAACCGCTTGATTGATTCGCTGAAAGAACTACGCGATGTGGGCAACAGCGTTATTGTGGTAGAACATGATAAAGACATGATGGCTGAAAGTGATTTTATCATCGACCTCGGACATGGTGCCGGAGTGCATGGCGGACATATCGCTGCGCAAGGTACGTTATCCGACATCATGAAGTCAAACTCGGTGACTGCTCTTTACTTGAATGGCAAAAAGGAAATAGCCATACCTAAAAAGAGAAGGAAAGGCAATGGCAAAAAATTGGTATTAAAAGGCGCTTCAGGAAATAACCTAAAAAACGTAAGTGCTGAGTTTCCTTTAGGTAAACTAATTTGTGTAACCGGAGTAAGTGGCAGCGGAAAATCAACCCTAATCAATGAAACCCTCTACCCTATTTTGCGGCAACATTTTTATGGCTCGCACCAAAAGCCTTTGACTTACATAAAAATTGATGGCCTTGAGCATATTGATAAGGTTATTGATATTGACCAAAGCCCAATTGGCCGAACGCCCAGAAGTAATCCGGCAACTTATGTGGAAGTATTTAGCGATATCCGAAACTTGTATTGCAATTTGCCCGAAGCTAAAATAAGGGGGTACAAACCGGGTAGGTTTTCGTTTAATGTGAAAGGGGGACGTTGCGAAACTTGTCAGGGAGCTGGCATGCGCACCATTGAAATGAATTTTTTGCCCGATGTGCATGTAAAATGTGAAACCTGTAATGGAAAAAGATACAATAGAGAAACACTTGAAATACGATTTAAGGGAAAAAGCATAAATGACGTATTGGATATGAGCATTGAAGATGCCGTGAAGTTTTTTGAAAACACACCTCATATTCTTAGAAAAATTGAAACCTTGCATGATGTTGGCCTGGGTTACATAACCCTTGGACAGCAAAGTACCACATTGAGTGGCGGTGAAGCCCAACGGGTAAAACTGGCTACAGAACTTAGCAAGCGTGATACCGGAAACACATTTTATATTTTGGATGAACCCACCACCGGACTTCATTTTGAAGATGTGCGTGTACTGTTGGATGTATTGCAAAAACTGGTTGACAAGGGCAATACAGTTTTGGTCATTGAACACAACCTCGATGTAATAAAGGTTGCTGACTACATAATCGACCTGGGGCCTGAAGGGGGGAAATATGGCGGTACTATTTTGTGTGCAGGAACACCTGAAGAAATTTGTAAAGAACAAAAAAGCCATACTGCCTTGTTTCTAAAAAAAGAGCTTGGTATTGTATGATAAATTCTCCTTCAAAAGTTTAAGTTTAGAGATAGATAAAATGAGACGTATCTTCGGCTTTACTGTTTTATAAATATCATATGGAGAAAATAATAAAAAGCCTGCTTTTTGCAATACCCATCATGTTGGGATGCAACCATAGCGAAACTCCGATGCCTGTTGTAAATACATTGGAGGCAAAACGATACATGGGAACCTGGTATGAAATAGCACGACTGCCAAATAGTTTTGAAGAAGGTTTAAACAATATTACCGCAACATATACCTTGCGCGATGACGGAAAAATAACTGTACTTAACAAAGGCATAAAAACTGATGGAACAACATCACAAGCACAAGGTATAGCATATATACCGAATATCAACGAACCTGCTAAGCTTAAAGTAAGTTTTTTCAGGCCATTTTATGGTAAATACTGGGTCATTGATTTAGATACTTCCTATCAATATGCTGTTGTAGGCCATCCTAACCGTGAATATTTGTGGATACTGTGCCGAACACCCCGCATGTCTCAAGTAATTTATGACAGCTTAATAAAAAAGACAGCGGCATTGGGATTTGATACAACTGCCTTGGTAGTTGTGAACCACAACCTATAGTGTACTTAAAATTTGATTCGCGTAGCGCTATAATTACAACTTTTTTTACACCCGAATAAAATCGGGGGAAAACAATCAAACAAACTGGCATCATTAAAATTAACTTTGGATTGAATCAATTAATTTAATCTTACCATGAGAAACTTATTTTACTTTTTAGTCATAATTCCTGCATTATTACAAGGCCAAACAAAGCAAACTAGCTTATTGAATTTTTATAAAAACCATCCAGCTGATTTATTTGGAAAAACAAGTGCACAATTACCCGGAAAATCCGTTGTTCAATATTGGGATTTGTCTTCTAATGCATGGACAGACTTCGCAGATACCAATACATATGCCTATAATGCTTCTGGTTTACCAACTTTAATTACAACCATACCAGTGGCCGGTGGTAACAAGAAAACAACTTATTTGTATAACCAAAATGACAACCTTATCATGGAGTTTCAACTTCAACTGAATGGAAGTAATTGGGATACAACCTATATCAATAGTTACAAGTTTGATGATAAAAATAATGTGACAATAGAAGAGTTTAAACAATATATGATGGGTAGTATTTCAAGCGAATCAAGATACCAATACATCTACACTTACGGAAGCGGCAATCAAGTTACTTCACGTATTATTCAAGAATGGTTTGCCCACCTAAACGACTACCGAAATGCCTCCAAACAAGAACTGATCTACCGTATCAACGGAGAAGCTGAATCGGTTACAACAAGCGAATGGGACACCCTAACCAATGCTTTTGTAAAAGACATGCGCATAAATGAAATTGAATGGCAACTATGGACAGGAAACTTAAGTGACCGTGCGCTTCTAAAAAGCTATAAAGAGCAATTTTGGAACGGAACTGCCTTTCAACCCATTGGCAGGTTTGCAGCAACATATGATACCAAGTCGAATTTAACTTCAGAGAAATGGGAAAAACTTGACCTCACAACATGGGAAATTGAAGAGGCTTCGAAATTTACTTTAAGCTACAATGCAGACAGCACACTAAGCCAACGCATCACCGAATCTTGGAGCAGCTTTGATGTAGCATTTGTCAATTCAACTAAAGAGGTATTTAGCAATTATCCATTACCACCAACAGGCCTAAGGTCTCATCAAACCGCCAACCTATCGATAAGTTTATATCCTAATCCGGCTTCAAATAAAATTTCTGTATCCAATCTACAAAGTGACTTGGCGACAATTATCTTTACCGATATTCAAGGCAAAGTTGTTTCGCAAACAGAAACCAAAAATACCAATACAGAAATTGATATCGCAAACCTAAACAAAGGCATATATTTCTATACCATAACCGATACCAAAGGCAATAGCGCCAAAGGCAAATTGGTGGTGCAGTAATAAGATATAGTAGTATTAAATAAAAGCCCCGCAAAACAATGTTTTGCGGGGCTTTTTTGTTTGTAAGGTCTCCAAAGATTTACCTGCTCAAAAACCTGCTCTATTCCTTGCTCAGCTTGCGGAAGTGTTTGTAATGCTTACTTCATTAATGATGTATAAATTTAGGAATATGAAAGGGCACGCGATTAGTAATTTATAAATTTCGCTGATACGTATAGGCTTATTGAGATTTTTATTCAAAAATTTCCGTGGGTCCCGGTTTTAATTCTTTATTCAACGAGGCTTTAATTTTTGGAATCATTTTGCTTAGTGATGAATAGCTGTTATCTGATGCATTTAATACAAACACAGTAATTGAATACTTTTTAAAATTCTGTTGATATTGGAGGTTTTTGTCAAACGTTAGCAGGACGTCAAACCCATTCTGAATCAACAGTTCCAGCAATTTTCCGTTTGATATTCCCGTCCACGCTTTGTCTGCTACTTTATATGTTTCATGCTCACTTAAGTCGTTCTTTAATCTTTTTGGTAAATTCTCATCAAGCAGCAGTTTCATATATTTTTTCAATATTCTTAGACGTCAAAATCTTGCCAGCTATCTCTATTACTGCAATTGCCTGTTCTTTTTTCACTGTCGGAAAATCACTTAAATACTCGTCTAATGAAATTCCCTTTTCTAGGTGGTCAAATAATGATTGGATTGGAACCCTTGTTCCCTTAAACACAGGATTGCCGGAAAGAATTTCCTGATCAATATTTATATAGTCTCTGATGTTGTACATACTTCAAAGTTAGAAAATTAATTCAAACATTAAACGTAACAGGTTTATTTATAGCACACAACAAAGTAAGATAGGCTGTCTATTCCGATTAAATATTTGCACAGACACCTATAAAATAAAGGTAAGAAGAGGCGAAAGGTATATGAGCCAACTACCTGCTCAAAAACATGCTCTTTTCCTTGCTCAGTTGGCGGAAGTGCGGGTCGTTCAAATCTTTGATAAAGCGGATGGCTTCTCCGGTCGATTTCATTTCGGGGCCCAACTCTTTGCTTACACCCGGGAATTTTTCGAATGAGAATACCGGTTCTTTAATTGCGTAACCTACAAGTTTGCGCTCAAATTTAAAGTCCTTCAATTTGGCCGCGCCCAACATAATTTTGGTGGCAATATTTACATACGGAATCTGATAGGCTTTTGCAATAAACGGCACCGTACGCGAGGCACGCGGGTTGGCTTCAATCACATACACTTTTTCATTTTTAATGGCAAACTGAATATTAAGCAATCCGCGGATATTCATTTTACGACCTAGTATAATGGCATATTCTTCCATCAGTTTTTGCACATTGGCACTCAGGCTGAATGGTGGCAGTACCGCACTCGAGTCGCCCGAGTGAATACCTGCCGGTTCAATATGTTCCATCATACCGATGATGTGTACGTCTTCTCCGTCACAAATCAAATCTATTTCAGCTTCTTCAGCTCGGTCGAGGAAATGGTCGATAAGGCAACGGTTTCCGGGCAAATCGCCAAGCAATTCAATCACCGCTTTTTCCAAATCTTCATCATTAATCACAATTTTCATACCCTGACCACCCAACACATAGGATGGACGCACCAATACAGGATAGCCAACCTCTTTGGCCACTTTAATGGCTTCATCCGCATCTTCTGCTACACCATAATTTGGATAAGGAATATTTAGTTCTTTAAGCAAATCACTAAAAGTTCCGCGGTCTTCGCTCATGTCCATATCAGGGAAGCTGGTACCAATTATTTTAATTCCACGTTCGTGAAGTTTTCGTGCAAGCTTAAGCGCTGTTTGTCCGCCAAGTTGCACAATCACGCCTTCGGGTTTTTCAAGTTCTATGATTTCCCACAAATGCTCCCAAAACACCGGTTCGAAATACAGCTTATCTGCCATATCGAAATCAGTACTTACGGTTTCAGGGTTGCAATTAATCATAATGGCTTCATAGCCGCACTCTTTGGCCGCCAATAATCCATGCACGCAGCAATAATCAAACTCAATACCCTGCCCAATGCGATTTGGACCTGAGCCCAATACAATTATTTTCTTTTTATCGCTCACCACACTTTCATTTTCTCCATCAAATGTGGAGTAGAAATAATTGGTTGGCGAAGGAAACTCTGCCGCACACGTATCTACCATTTTGTAAACCCGGTTGATGTTCATTTGCTTTCTGAGGGCATACACTTCGTCTTCGGTAATATCGGCACCCAGCAGGTGGGCAATTTGCAAGTCACTGTAGCCTTTTTGTTTTAGTTCCACCATCAGCTCGTGTGGCATATTGCCAAGGTTAAACCTGCGCACATTGTTTTCGAGCAACACCATGTCGTTGATTTGGGTAAGGAACCAACGGTCGATGCGGGTAATTTTTTCGACAGAAGAAATTGGCATTCCCAATGAAAGGGCATCTTTCACGGCAAACATCCGGTCCCAACTTGGCACTTTCAATTTCTCAACAATATCTTCGAGGTTTCGGCTTTGGTAGCCGTCAGAGCCCAGTCCGTTTCGTTTTATTTCCAGTGATTGTGCGGCTTTCTGAAACGCTTCGATAAATGTGCGCCCAATGCCCATCACTTCGCCTACGGCTTTCATTTGCAAACCAAGTTGCTTATCGGCACCGCGAAATTTGTCGAAATTCCAACGTGGCACTTTCACAATCACGTAATCCAATGCCGGCTCAAAATAAGCCGAAGTGGTTTTAGTTACAGGATTTTTCAGTTCATCCAATGTGTAACCAATGGCCAGTTTGCTGGCAATTTTAGCAATCGGGTATCCGGTAGCTTTTGAGGCCAATGCGGATGAACGCGACACACGTGGATTGATTTCGATGGCAATTATATCTTCGGTATCGGGGTCAACGGCAAACTGCACATTGCAGCCACCATGAAAGTTTCCGATACTGCGCATCATGTGAATGGCCAGGTCGCGCATGTGCTGATAGCACGAATCGCTGAGAGTCATGGCGGGAGCAACGGTAATTGAATCACCCGTATGGATGCCCATCGGGTCAAAGTTTTCAATCACACAGATTACGGCTACGTTGTCTGCTTTATCTCTAAGTAACTCCAGTTCATATTCTTTCCAACCAAACACGGCTTTTTCTACCAACACTTCGTGTGTAGGAGAGGCGGCAAGCCCGCGTTGCAAAGCGCCATCCAATTCTTCTTTTTTCCATACAAAACCTCCACCGCTACCGCCCAATGTGTAACTGGGGCGAATCACAATAGGCAAACCCAATTCTTGTGCTATTTCTTTCCCTTCCAAAAACGAGTTGGCGGTGCGACTTGGCGCAACACCTACGCCTATCTCAATCATTTTTTGGCGAAACTTCTCGCGGTTTTCAACCGTATCAATGGCGGCAATATCTACCCCAATCATGCGCACTCCGTATTTTTCCCAAATGCCCAGTTCATCACATTCAATACAAAGGTTTAGGGCTGTTTGTCCGCCCATGGTGGGCAATACCGCATCTATTTGTCGTTCTTGTAAAATCTTTTCAATAGAGGCTGCTTCCAATGGCCACAAATACACATGGTCAGCCAGGCTGGGGTCGGTCATGATGGTAGCCGGATTGCTGTTAATGAGCGACACTTCAATGCCCTCCTCGCGCAAGGAGCGCACAGCCTGACTACCTGAATAGTCAAACTCGCAGGCTTGTCCAATAATGATGGGACCACTACCAATGATGAGAACGGATTTAATGCTGGGATCTTTGGGCATGAGTATATCTGTTATGGGTAAAAATTGGGCAAATTTACACGAATACCCGAAAGTGACATCATGCTGTGAATAAATCGGTATTAATCCCTTTTGCTAAGCATTATTGATGCCATTGGAAAAACTGCCAATCCTTCGGTATAACGCAATTCGGCTTCCAGTTTATTTTTGTCAGGGGTTGGTATGAGCCAAAGTTCAACCTCTTTTTTATTCAAGGGGTCGGTTGCAAATATTTTTCCAATCTCTCCGCATTTCACAATACAACAAACCGTTGTTTGTGCTCCGGGCAAGGGATTGTTTTCTTTAATGGGTACGTGGCTAAGTAAGGCATTACCAATATTTCCACTTGCCGTATTGTCATCATGTATGGTTAGTGATACTGCTACTGAGTCGGATGTAAATTGATAACTGCCAAATGATTTGCTGGTACGAACAGTAACCTTTGTTTTTTCGGCAAACCAATTTCCTTGCAAGGTATCAGGAACAGACCAATGACTTGTGCTACATCCTAATAATTCTATAACGAAGAACAGAATAAAAGCTGTTGGTTTCATAATAATATTTTTACAAACTTATATTTTTAACTACATTTATACCTGTGCAACAGCAGCTGTATCAATATCGCAATTCTCCTGTTTCTTACTACCGTTTCGGAACCGGCAAACACTACCTGGTAGCTTTTCATGGGTATGGGCAAACAGGAGCTGAATTTGCTTATTTTGAAGAGGTGCTAGGAAAACATTTTACTGTGATTGCCATTGATTTTTTCTGGCACGGACAATCGCAATGGCTTGAAGAAACAGATTTTACCGAAACCGATATGCGCGACATTGTGATTGGTATTGCAAGGCAGGAAAAGATTGTGGCACGTAAATTTACCATTTGTTCATTCAGTATGGGGGCACGCATGGCAAGGGCGCTGGTGCGTACGTTTCCCGAACGTATTGAGCGCATTATTTTTATTTCTCCGCCTACGTTCATCTTCAACCGCTTTCTAAATTTTACCACCGGTACGTGGTTTGGGCGTAGCGCATTTCGCTATTTTGTAAACAACAACGAACATTTGCTGTGGTGGGTCGATTTCCTCCATAAATACAAAATACTTAACCGCTCAGTGAAAATATTTTCTTCAAAATTTATTGGCAACAAAGCACGTCTTGAAAATGTATATAAAACCTGGTATGCGCAACGTAGGCTTCGAACCAATTTTAACACATTTGCAAAACTAGTAGATACATATGGCATAGAAGTGGTTTTGATTGCGGGCAAAAACGACCATATCACGCCACCCCATCAAATGATACGGTACATCAAAAAACTTAAAAAGCGCAGGCTATTTGTTATTCCTAAAAAACACGAACTACAAACACCTGAAACAAATAATATTTTTAAGAAACTATTTAACTCTTAAACTGCATTTGCAAAGAGTTTACCAGCAGAAAACTCAAGCATCATTTGCTCAATGATTTGTGCGGTGTTATCGGGATAATGAATATCTGCAGGCTTACCAAATTCAATCCAGTTCTTAAGTTTCTCAATAAAATTCTCGTCAATTTTTGAAACAACCGTAACTCCTATATCCTTCATGGATTGCGCATTGCACAATTGCTCGTATTGATTGTGCATGGGAATAGCCATCACTTTTTTCTTTAGGAATATGGCTTCTGCAGGGCTTTCAAATCCACCGGCTGTAAGCAGGCCATTGCTATTGGCAAGACTTTGTGTAAAGGCTTGGCTGTTTACAGGTGTAATCTGAACATTGCCAATCGTTTTGGCGACTTTGGTGTGCTTTGAAAATACCTCCCATTTCACCTCAGGAATTTTTGAAAAATGACGTATTAGAATTTCATCACCGTGTGCAGGTAAATATACCGAGATATGTCCAAGATTTTTAGGGTCTAGTTTTCTTACATCGCCCCTAATAACAGGTGTTTGAATAAATGTATCGTAGGATTTGAAATGAAAGCCTATTTTTTGAGTTGTTGGTGCATAGTGCTTAAATACTGATTCGGCAAAAGCATCAATTTTCTTAGGGCGTGGTGTTTTTTCTGATAAATATGCAGCCTGATGGCTGAGTGATATACTGGCTTTTCCCTTGATGCGGCAAGCCCAAGCCGTTACGGGTTCAAAATCATTGATTACGATATCATATTGATGCACAGGAAACGTATAGATATCGGTAAAAAAATGAAATGGCCTGAATCGTTTCACACTATCAATGATATCGACACCCCCGTTTTTCCCAAAGGTATATCCAATACCTTTCTTCTTATATTTTATTAAATAGGGTAAATGCACTTCTGCTTGGTGACCGCTAACCAACACGTCTACTTCTCCATAATTTAGTAAGTGAGGTAATACTTCGCGAGCCCTACTGATATGACCGTTGCCTGTTCCCTGAACAGCAAATAAAATTTTCATGTGCTAATTAATTTTTTTGATTTTTGGATGATGAATCAAGCAGTACGAATGCTTAGATTGTCTATGTTTACGATGCTTTGATACAATAACTCCATGGCCGGAAGCTTTACTTGCAATTCTTCTTCCTCTGTTGCTTCTTCTGTTTCCTCAGCATGATGGTACATGGTCCATTTTCCTTCATTGTATTCAAGTGCAGTGAGGTTTTCAATCCAGTCGCCTGAGTTGAGGTATGTAACTGATCCGTGTTCTGAATGTATTTCTTTTATTGCCGGCTGATGTATATGTCCGCATACCACATAATCGTATTCGTTATCAATTGCTATGTCGACAGCGGTTTGTTCAAAATCATCAATAAACTTTACGGCTTGCTTAACCGAATTTTTAACCTTTTTACTCAGAGATACCTTTCCTTTTCCCATGGCCTCACTTATTTTATTTACCACACTGTTGATGAGGATAAGTGTATCATATCCCACAGCGCCAAGTTTGGCCAACCATTTGGAGTGTTTCATGGTAATATCAAACACATCGCCATGAAATATCCATGCTTTTTTACCATCCAGATTCAACACCAATTTATCCAGTATTTCCAATTTACCCATTTTAAAATCGGTAAACTTTCGAAGCATTTCATCATGATTTCCGGTAAGGTAATACACTTTGGTATCGGTACTTAACATTTTAAAAATGCGTTGCACCACTTTCATATGCGATTCGGGCCAGTAGCGTTTTTTAAACTGCCAAATATCAATGATATCACCATTTAGAACAAGAATCTCAGGGTCTATTGATTTAAGGTATTTGTTAACTGCTTTCGCTTGACAACCAAATGTTCCGAGGTGAATGTCAGACAATACGGCCAATTTGATTTTTCGCTTGGTCATGCTTTAAGATTAATAAAGGCAAAACAAGCCTAGCAAAGTGACCAATAGGTTAGCTCGAAGTTATGATAAAGTTAATGCACCTGGGTTGCACACATTTCATTGTGTGTAAGCACACCCGTGCGTGCAAAAAACTATTCCTCTTCTATGGCTTCTATTTCGTCTTCTTCCGTCTCAAATGCATCTCCTACTTCAATCCACTCATCTTGTTCGTCTTGAAACACAATATCGGTATCAAACGTGTGGATGCAAACATCATCGTCATCATTGAACCAAATACACTCAAGTTGACTATTTGATAAGATATTAGAAATCGTCATCAATGGTCCTCCAGAATTAAGACGAACTGTTTCGCCTTTCGAAAAATTTGTTGTACTTTCCATAATATTGTTTTATAAATGTGTTACAATAGTGAAAAAAACAGGTTATGAAAAGACTAGAACTAAGTGAAATTTTCACTAAGTTTTTGTATGCTCAATATATTTTTCCATAATTATGCGAAACCAACATGTAAAATGTTCGGGGAAGCTGTGCATCTCATCCATTAATTGCACAATGCCTACCCAACGATAAGCCGACACTTCTGATTCATTGATTTGTGGCATACCATCATAAGTTCCTATGTAAACAAAATCGAGTTCGTGTTCTGTGAGGCCATTATCAAGTGGTGCATGGTAAATGAAATGAAAATATTCTTTTAATATGCAATCAAATCCCATCTCCTCCATAAGTCTTCTGTTAGCAGCTTCTAATGTAGATTCATCAAACCGCGGATGGCTGCAACACGTATTGGTCCATAAGCCAGCCGAATGGTATTTGTTTTGTGCGCGTTGTTGTAAAAGTAATTCTCCTTTGCTATTAAAAACCAATATAGAAAAGGCCCTATGCAATAATGCTTTTTGGTGGGCTTCTTGTTTTTCCATTAGCCCCAACTCATTGTTGTTTTCATCTACCAGTATCACATATTCTATGGTGCTCATGCATGGGCTTTTAATTGCTTGATTTCATCTGGGGTAAGTTTGTTACTAGAAATTAAAAATGCCACAATTCGCTTTTGTAAATCTCGGTCTTTTAGATTCGCAATATTGTTAAGCATGAATTTCTTGTCTGAATAAATAGAGGTATTGTAACCCAAAAATACAGGTGTATTGCATTGAATGGAAAAACGTAAGTAATACAATTCAATTTCTTTTGGGTATTTATCAATAAGCAAATCCAGTTGTGTTTTGCCTTTTTGAAAAGCATCATATTTCGAGAGTGGATTGAAATAGTATTTCGCCATCATGATTTGAAGTGCCGCTGCATAGCCTGCCATTTGTGGCGATTCGCCAATGCGTGGTTGCAAATAATTTTTCAATTCAATTGCCGCTTGTTCACTTTGTGATGCAAGTTCATATTTGATTCTAACGCCCACCAATTCAGATAATGTTGACTGAAATGATATAAGTATAGAAATAATCAATAGCATTTTTACAGCAGATTAAAACTATGCTTGATATAAGAGCCAAAAAACAAGACATACTTTTGTTTATCTGGAATACGAACCCTCTCAGACATGATTTGTTGTGGTTGTAAATTCATTATTTTTCGCAACAAATTTGAATAATATATATAGGCAACATATACCCCAAACCGCGCATCTTTAGGCAATATTTTTATTCCTTCATATGCAATATCAAACTCTTTTTGAATGTCGCATTCAATTTCTTTTTTTATCTGCTCATTCAATTCATTGTGCTGCAATTGCGGAAAATATATGCGCCCCAATTGTTGCGTATCTGCTTTATAGTCTCTCAAGAAGTTAATCTTTTGGAAAGCCGATCCCAATTTCATGGCATAAGGCTTCAGTCGCTCGTACTGTTCTTCGTTTCCTGCAACAAATACTTTCAAGCACATTAATCCTACCACTTCTGCCGAACCCAAAATATATTTTTCATACAAAGATTGGTCATACGCATGATCTTCTAAATCCATTTCCATGCTATATAGGAAAGTATCGATTAATTGGTGGTCTATTTTATATTCATTTACAATTTGCTGAAAAGAGTTTAGTATTGGATTTAAGCTAATACCTTGGGCAATTGCCTTGAAAGTTTCTGCTTTAAAATCAGCCAACAGTTGACGCTTATCATAGCCATGAAATGTATCAACAATTTCGTCTGCATATCGCACAAATCCATAAATTGCATAAATAGGGTTGTGGAATTTTTTGGCCAAAAAACGAATACCCATTGCGAATGAAGTGCTGTATTCTTGGGTAACCATTTTGCTGGTTCGAAAAGATAAATCGTCAAATAATGCTTTCATGTTATCACTTTTACATGTGTTCTTTTTCGATAAGATTGGCTACCACATTTCCACTGATAATGCTGGGTGGCACTCCTGGACCGGGTACAGTTAATTGCCCTGCAAAATAAAGATTCTTTAATTTTTTGCTTTTTATTCTTGGCTTTAAAATTGCAGTTTGCATAAGTGTGTTTGCGAGTCCGTATGCATTTCCTTTAAACGCGTGGTAGTCACTAATAAAATCACTCATGGCATAGGCGCGTTTGTAAACTACATGTTCGCGAATAGACTGCCCTGTATGTTTTTCTAGCCTATCCATTAACATATCAAAGTAGGATGCTTTTACTTCTTCTGTATCATTAAGTCCTGGTGCAGTTGGAATGAGCAAGAATAAATTCTCCATGCCTGCTGGCGCTACAGAATCATCAGTTACACTCGGCACCGATGCATAAAATAATGGTGCAGTAGGCCATTGTGGTGTTTTATAAATTTCTTCGGCATGAACCGTAAAGTCTGTATCGAAAAAAAGATTATGATGTTTAAGGTTTTTAAGTTTCTTATTTATGCCTAAATAGTATAGCAAACTTGATGGTGCCATTTTGCGATTTTCCCAATATGATTCCGTATAAGTTCTGTCTGAAGGTTGCAATAATTTTTGGTCGATGTGATGGTAATCGCCTGCACCTACAATAAAATCTGCAGTAAACACTTTTCCATTTGCACAATGAATGTTTCCAACTTTTCCATTTTTACTTTCGATTTGTGTCACTTCGTGGTTCAAAAATAGTTGTACTCCTTTCTCTTCAGCAATTTTTGTAAATGCTTTTATAATATGATGCATGCCTCCCATAGGATACCAAGTTCCCAGACTCATGTCGGCATAATTCATCAAGCTATACAATGCGGGGGTATCAACGGGCAATGCCCCAAGAAACAAAATTGGAAACTCAAGTAATTCAATAAGAAACGGATGATTAACAAATTGCCTTACATGTTTTTTCATGCTTGTAAACACATCCATTTTCAACAACCCGTAAAGTAAACGGGTATCTGCAAATTCAGCTATACTCAGGCTTGGTTTGTATACCAAATCTTTTATTCCTACATCATACTTGTACGCAGCTTCTTTTAAAAACTTTTTCAACCTTATGCCACTTCCAGGTTCATATTTTTCAAACAATGATTCAAGTTCAGTCATGTTTGACGGAATATCAACACCATGCCCATTCTTATCAAATACCCTGTAGCTTGGACTCAACCGTTGTAAATCATAAAAATCTGAGGTTGTGTGTCCAAAATCATTGTAAAATTTTTCAAACACATCAGGCATCCAATACCAACTCGGTCCCATATCAAACTTAAACCCTTGGGCTGTAAACTCACGTGCGCGACCTCCAGGCATGCTATTTTTTTCAAGCACAGTCACGCCAAACCCTTTTTTTGCAAGGTAGGCCGCGGCAGACAGGCCTGCAACTCCAGATCCAATGACGATTACTTGTTTAGGCATTTATATTTGTCAAAGTTAAGCCTTTAAGTAACACTTGTGGTTAAATATAGTTTCTGTTTTATTAAAACTCCAATATAAAACCAAAGGTTGGTAAAAATGTGTCGTTGAAACTTTGTCGAATAAATGGAACGCCATTCGACCCGTCAATTCGTATAGGTTGCCCATCCGTTGTGGCCCATCCTGTATTGTCTTGTGTACGACTAAATAGAAATTCAGGATAAGCCGGGCTTTTGTATCTTGTAATGTTTACAATATCAAAAAACACATCAAGCGTAACTCGTTTAAAGTTCCATTTCTTATCTACCCTGAAATCAACCTGATTGAAGCTACCCAGTCGCTGTGTGTTTAGGCGTTCAAAATCTGGAATACCCACACCAGTGATTAGGTAATTTTCACGAGAAGCTTGTTCATTAAATGGTGTATACGGTGAGCCTCCAGCAAAGCGATACTTAATCCCAACTTCCCACCCTTTTTTAAATTTATATCCGGCAATTAATGATAATAAATGGCGGGTGTCCCATGCCGATGGAGCAAATTTTCCATTGGCTCCGCTAAACTCACTGTAGAAAAAGGTATATGAAACTGTAGCAAAAATATTTTTCGCCAGCTTTTGTTGTACAAATATTTCCATACCATATGCTCGGCCTTTGCCATTGCTATTTACAGGCTCATTTCCTACTGCCCCAAAATTGGTTCCTTCATTTGCCAACGAAATTCCCGTAAGCACCGATACCGGGTAGTTGAAATATGACTTATAAAATCCTTCGATGGTAACACGTGTGTTTTTTGCAGGCAACAATTCAATACCCGCTACATAATGATCAACCCCGATATAGTCTGATGATTTGTTTACGTACTCTCCGGCATTGCTCCTGAAACCTAAAACTGTGTAGGTTGGTAGCCTGAAATAGCGCCCTACTGACGCATTGATATTTAAAATAGAAGTAACGGCATAACTACCAGATATGCGTGGTGAAAACGTGCGCCAAAATTCGTGGCCTTGTGCGGTATAGGTATTGCCATCCATACGCAAACCTAATGTCATTGTAAGCCTATCATTTACCATTTTGCGAGATACATCACCGTGAATTCCATATCGGAAAAATTCAATAGCTGAATTGAAATTGAAACGTTGTGGTGGAGTGCTCACATTTCCTGCCGAATCAAGCTTGGCATTGCTAATTACGGTAAAGCCATTATTGTTAAACTTCACATACTGAAACACACCACCATAGCTGTATCGCCATTTGCCACTGAATTTTTTTACATCAAGCCTGAATTTGTTTTCAATTTCCTGCGACACAATTTCCTGTGTTTGAAAATTTGGATCATTTGTACGCCCATCTGCAAAACGTGAAATTTTATTTTCGAACATATTGCGGCTCATTGAAAAATTAAGGTATCCATTTTGAATACGCCTTTTTAATACCCCTCCAATGGTATAGTTCCATTGGTTGATAATAGGAGTTGAATTGATTACATAAATATCTTCGGGAGTGGAATTTTTGGTTGTGGCAAAACTAAATTGATCAATGGCGCCAACACCCAATGTGGTAAGGGTGGTTTTATCGTTAATTTTAGTGGTCGTTTTATATTGAAAATCCCAATAATCAGGCCTGATAGGCAAATCAAGAAAACTAAATAAAAACTGTAAGTAGCTTCTTCTGGCTGAAAGCAAATAGGTTGTATTTTTAGTTAAAGGGCCATCAAGTGTTAAGCCAAACTCAGACGCACTAAGTCGAACATTACCTTGCAAACGCTCGTTATTACCATCACGTTGTTTAAAATTTAGAACCGAAGAAAGTGTATTATCAACGACTGCGCTAAAACTACTTGAATTCAGTGTTACATCCTCAATAAATGATACATTTAAAATACCTTGTGGGCCTCCAGCTGCACCTTGTGTGCTGAAGTGATTGATAACAGGAATCTCAATGCCATCGAGGTAAAACACGTTTTCACCCGGTCCGCCACCGCGAATCAGGATATCGTTTCTGAAAGCTCCGCCACCGGTATTTCCGCCCACGCCAGGCAAGGCTTGTATAACGCGGCTGATATCAAAATTACCTCCGGGATTGCTTTTAATTTCTTCGGCTGTGAGGCTTTGCACCGAAAGTGGCGATTCGGTTTTTTTACCAAAAGTGCGTGTGGTTATGACCACTTCATCCAGTTTCTTTTCTTCCTCATCCAACTCAATATTAAAGGTGAGGATATTACCCGTGTTCACCACAATATTGTACAATACTTTGGGTTCGTAGCCAAGGTACAGAACTTTCAAGTTGTATGTTTTAGGTGGTATATTGGCAATTCTAAACCGACCTTCGGCATCGGTTTGTGCACCTATGGCTGTACCTTCAAGTGTTACTGTTGCCCCAATGAGGGCTTCCTGTGTTTTGCGGTCGGTTACTTTACCCGTGATGATACCTGTTTGAGCCGAAGATGTAAATATTATTGAGGCAATAAAACCAAATATCAGTATGATGTGTTTCATTTGTACAAAATTATACAAATTAAGACATATAATGTACAATATTGTTTTAACTAATTAAAAATTTCATGAGCGGCACACAACATATCCTCGAACTTCTGTCGGCATATGCCGAGTATGAAAAATCTCACCGTCAAACGGGCGTTGACGATTTTCTGATATGGGCCATTGCAAAACGTCAGCCACAAATGGCCCCTGTAATTGCCATGGGCGATATGGACACGCGTGCCAGCAAAAAAGTAAATGAAACCGAAACGGCAATTAGCATTTTATTGGGTATGCTAAGCAAATATGCCCGCATATACAGCAAAACAGCATTAACCGGATTGCCTGTATCCAATTCGGATGAATTCGGTTACCTGGCAAGGCTTTCTTCCTATCAGCAAATGCCTAAAACTGTGTTGGCCACCAGTGGCATGGATGGCAAAACCACGGGTATGGAAATGGTAAACCGCCTAATTTCTCAGGAACTGATAGCCGAGCTAGACAACCCGGATGACAAACGCAGCAAACTAGTGCGACTAACAACAAAAGGCCGTAAAGTACTTGCCGAATGCTATATTCGAATGGGAAAAGTAGCCCGATATGTTTCTGGCGACCTGACTGTAGCCGAAAAACAAACCCTGAAAAAAATATTGCAGAAATTGGAGGCTTATCACAAACTGAATGAAGCCGAAATAGAAGTAGCTTTGTTAAAAAGTAGCTGATGGCATTAAAAAAACATCAATCATCATCACACAAGTTTTTCTTTAAACTTTATAAACTATTCTTATTGCTAAATAGGCAATTGATTTAAGCGATAAGTAAAGCGCAAATAGCAATAAACCTTTCGCAATTAATTCAACCAAAAGGCTGTTTTGAATGACAATCTGCCTGTTTACACCCATACATATCATTGCTAACAACAATTCAAGCATTAAAAATTTGTAATTCCGCGTGGCATAGTGGCCAAACGCATAAAAATTAAAATCGTATTGCTGTACTTTGAACAGGAGCATTGAAAGTAAGATGTAAATCAGAAAAAGAGTGGCTAAAACGAAATATACCATGGTTATAAATGCTGTAAAATATTTGAATTATCGCATATACATTGCAGAACAAATAAGCAACAAAATCGTCTTATAACAAAAATCAAAACATTAGTCACGTGAAAACAATAATCATCGGTTCGGGTATAGCAGGTTTGGCATCGGCAGTAAGGCTGGCAGTGGCCGAGCATCAGGTGCAGGTGTTTGAAGCTAATGCCTATCCGGGAGGCAAGCTTACAGAAATAACAGCGAATGGCTACCGCTTTGATGCAGGTC
>JBIINH010000130.1:0-6690 GCA_044337585.1 Bacteroidia bacterium | reverse complement strand
CCCATTGGCTCCGGGAATGCTGTCTCGCCATTATGCTCCTTCACATCAATTGATATTTGGGAACGTAAAAAAATACATCCCCTACTTTGAACCAGAAAGGATTGGGGTTATAGCATTTTCCTCCATTTATGAAAATATTCCCGCACGTAACCAGTTTGTATTATCAATGAACAGAGACTTAAAAGAAGCAGCACAAAAACTTTTTTCAGCCATGCGTGAAGCAGACAAAATGGATGTAGACGTAATACTTGCTGAAAAATTTCCGGATGAGGGAATTGGAAGAGCCATTAATGACAGATTGAAACGCGCAAGTTTGAAAGAATAAATTAGATTCGTATGGTGAGAAATCCAAACTTAGATCCGGAAGAAGACAACCTGTCGAATACGGAAAAAGAAATAGAAAAAGTTTTACGCCCCCGTGCATTCGAAGACTTTACCGGTCAGGAAAAAATACTTGAAAACTTGCGTGTATTTGTGCAAGCCGCCAAAATGCGTGGCGATGCGTTAGACCATGTATTGCTTCATGGCCCACCAGGATTGGGTAAAACCACCCTTAGCTATATCATTGCGAACGAACTGGGCTCTAATATAAAAACCACCTCAGGACCTGTATTAGAAAAACCGGGCGATCTTGCCGGGTTGCTTACCAATTTGGAAAAAGGCGATTGCCTCTTTATAGATGAAATACACCGATTAAGTCCGGTAGTAGAAGAGTTTTTATACTCTGCCATGGAAGACTACCGCATTGATATCATGATAGACAGCGGACCCAATGCCCGCAGCATTCAGTTAGAAATTAATCCGTTTACGTTAATTGGTGCCACAACTCGTTCGGGTTTGCTCACCTCTCCGTTGCGTGCTCGTTTTGGTATCAACGCCCGACTTGAATATTATGACCGAGAGTTGATGAAACAAATCATCACCCGCTCAGCCACGATCATGCAATGCCCTATAGAAGAAAAAGCTGCTGAAGAAATTGCACGCAGAAGCCGCGGTACGCCCAGAATTGGTAATGCATTGCTGCGCAGAACACGAGATTTTGCACAAATAAAAGGTGATGGAACCATCACGCTTGACATTGCAAAATTTGCTTTGAATGCACTCAATGTAGATGCACAAGGCTTGGATGAAATGGACAATAAAATACTGCGTACCATTATTGAGAAATTCAAAGGCGGACCTGTTGGCATTACTACCATTGCTACTGCCATTGGCGAAGAAAGTGGAACCATAGAAGAGGTTTATGAACCGTATTTAATTCAAGAAGGATTTATGGCCCGTACCCCGCGCGGACGGGAAGTAACGGAAAAGGCATACAAACATTTTGGCATTTTGCCCGGATATAAGAATGCGTTGTTTTAAATATTCCTATAACCAAAAACAGCCTATAGTGATAAACTTAAATTTCGTGCTTGCTTAAGTATTTCGGAATAATGATGTGATCAAATCCCTCGTGTTGTAGTCTTATTTTTATGGCATCAGAAGCATCAGGTTCACCATGTACTAAAAATACCTTCTCCACTTTTTTAGGATTTGTAGTCATTATAAACTCTACAATCTCATCTTCATCGGCATGGGAACTGTAGTACTCAAGTGAAAGAACCCTTGCTTTTACTTGGTATTCATCGCCAAAAATCCTCACTTGTTTAAGACCGGCTTTCAGTCTTCCTCCCAAGCTTTCTGGCGTGCAATACCCAACCAATAATATGGTACATTGAGGGTTTTCAATATTATTTTTTATATGGTGCTTTACCCTGCCTGCTTCTGCCATTCCGGAAGCTGAGATGATGATGCAAGGCTTTTTGGAATCGTTTATTGCCTTTGAGTCATCTAACAAGGTGATGTATTTTAAATTTTTAAAATCAAACGGGTTGGGGTCGTGTTGGTGCATGTAGCGCACAAATTTTTCGTTATAACATTCTTCATGTTTGCGCATCACATCAGTAGCTTTAACCGAAAGCGGACTATCAACATAAATTGGAATATTAGGTAACTTTTTGCTGTTAAACATTTTTTCCAATGCATACACAAGCTCTTGTGTTCTATCTAAACTAAATGCGGGAATAATCAATTTCCCTAAATTCTCCACACAAGTCTCTTTCACTATTTTCAACAAATCCTCTTCTGTGCTTTCCGTTTCGGGATGTTTGCGCCCTCCGTAAGTTGATTCTGATATGATGATATCAGGCTGGCGAAATAATTGAGGCTCATTTAGCAATGGATCGCCTTTTCTTCCAATATCACCGGTGAAGGTTATTTTCTTCACTTTGCCTTGTGCATCTTTTATATCCAAATGTACCATTGCGCTCCCCAACAAATGACCTGCATCCGTAAAGTGCAGTGTGATATGCTCATTTATTTCAAGCTCTTCATCATATTCTAACGGAGTCATCATTTTCAAGGTTTGTTCCACATCATCCAGGTCGTACAATGCATCAAGCAGGGGCTGGCCTCTTTTCTTTCTACGCTCATTTAGATATCGAAGGTCGTCTTTTTGTATATGTGCCGAATCAAAAAGCATTAATTCGCAAAGGGAAATAGTGGCAGGTGTTGCAAAGATTACACCCCGAAACCCCTCACGAACCAACCGAGGCAACAATCCCGAGTGGTCAATATGTGCATGACTTAAAACTACGTAATCAAGTTCAATCGGGTCAAATCCAAAATGCCTGTTGTTTTGTTCGGCATCTGAACGTTTACCCTGAAATAAACCACAATCTAGTAAAATGCGTGTGTTATCGTCTGTAGTAATGAGGTGCTTGCTACCTGTGACCGTTTGGGCAGCTCCAAAAAATTGAATATCCATTTATTGTAAGCTAATGATTTTAAATTCTGTTCGTCTGTTTTGCCTTCTTCCAACTTCAGTTTTATTATCAGCAATGGGTTGTGTATCGGCATAACCTTTGTAAGTTAGTCTATTTGCTTCAATACCATTTGCAACCAAATAATTCGCTACTGATTTTGCACGGTTATTTGACAATTCGATGTTTTTTTGTTTGACACCCGTATTGTCTGTGTGTCCGCCAACCTCTATTTTCATTCTGGGATTCGCTTTTAACAATTGTATTAATTTATCTAACTCTGTTTTTGACTCCGGCTTCAGGTCGAATTTATCAACATCAAAAAAAACATTGCGCAGTACAGCCTTCTCTCCCTCTAATATTGGATTCAATGGCACATCAAGTTTCAGTGGTTCGGTAAGGGAATGTGCTTTTAATGAGAAATTTTCGCTGTAAAATAAGTACCCTTCGCACGACACATTTAAGGCATAATTCTTATTTCCCTGCAAGCAAAAAAGAAACTCACCTGTAAGCTTGTTCGATGTAGCCTCAATCACCGTTTTGTTGGTTTCTATATCAATTAGTTCGATTCTTGCTTTTAGTTTTTTCAAGGTTTTTGCATCATACACAACCCCTTGCACATAGGCAGTTTTCTTTGGCCTCGCCTCTTCGTACAAAACAAAACCGTAGATATCTAATCCACCAAATCCATCTTTTCTATCACTTGCAATATAAGCCATTTCGCCATCCGCTGTAAGCGTTATGCACATTTCATCTCCATGCGTATTAATTGGGTAACCAATGTTTACCGCTTTCCCCCACCTGCCATCAGGTTGTTTGCGTGAAATAAATATATCCATCCCTCCCATTCCATCATGATAATCTGAAATAAAATATAAAGTCTGGTCATCTTTTGCAATAAATGGCGATTGCTCACTTCCTGGTGTATTTATTTCAGGACCCAAATTTACAGGGGCACTCCACTTTCCTTTATTGTAGGTGGTGTACCACAAATCACTTTCACCAAATCCACCTGATCTTGAACTAGCGAAGTATAATGTTTTGCCATCAAATGAAACTGATGGCTGTGTTTCCCAAGCTCGGGTATTAAGTGGAAATCCTAAATTTTTAGGCTCTCTCCAGGTATCGCCATCAAGGGCTGAAAAATATAAGTCGCAACTGCCCTCGCCTTGTGGCCTATTGCAACCAGTAAAAAAAATATATTGCCCATCACTTGAAATGGAAATTGTGCCTTCGTTTTGTTCGGTATTCACAGGGCTTCTCATATTGCGTGATGGAGTCCATGAATTGTTATTCCATTTACTGATATAGAATTCTTCGTTCTGTCCTCCATCAAGTCTGGTGTATATTAATGTTTTACCATCGGCTGAAACTCCTGGGAAATACTCATTCAATGGAGAATTAATACCTGCACCTAAATTCTTTGGATCAAATAGCACGGGATGCTTTGTTGCTTCGAATCCAAAATTTGCCACTCGCTCAACCCGCTTCACTTTTGCAGGTTCGATTTGCATTCCATTTTTATCTTTATAGATGCCAATATTTTCCAATGCCAATTTGTATTCCCCTTCACTCAAAGCTGTATTGGCTAATTTGTAATAGGGAATTTGAAAATCAGAATTGATTGCAATGACTTTTTTATAAACCGTTAATGCTTCTAGGTATTGTTCATTTTGCTCTCTAATATCGGCAACCAACATCCATGCATCAATAAAATTTGAGTCGCGCTGAAGGCAATCCTTCAACTTAAAAAATGCTTGCTGGTTATCTCCTTGTGCACTTAGGTTAACTGCTTCAATAAATAAGTTTTCAGCTTTTTTGTTTTTTGTTCCGGTAAATGGTTTTTCTTGTGCATGTATCATGCAAACCTGAAACACCAAATATGAAAGGATGATGGTTTTTCTAATCATGAAATCGTGTATACAACTATCGTGCAAATTATCATAAACTTAATAAGATAACGTAAAACAGCAAAAAAGTTGTGCACTATAAGGTTGATATCCTATATCAGTCAATGATTCAGAATGTCCAACGCAACTGTGTCCTTATGTCTGTGATAGTATTGCTATTTATTGTTTCTAATCCACTGCCAATGCTATTGATGTTTGAATATTTTGTTTGCGAAAAACGTAACCATAAATCCAGTCCCTTAATAAAGGTTATCTTGGCCATGATGTAATATCGCACCCCACTGTTTTGAAAAAGAGGCACGCTGTATTGGTACAAAACATCTGATTCGGTTGCATAAATGCGTGCATCATAGTCATCTACATTAAATAATGATAGTCGCCCAGATAATTGCATTCGCTTTCTTGATGAAGAATAGCTCAGGTCTTGAAACATCAGAACACCTGTTTGTTGCGAAACCAAATCGTCAGCATACACAACACACTCCACCCGTGACCTTGCACTCCAATTTGCCGTTATTTTATATTGTGCATGCAACCTGTATTGGGTTCTTTTCTGTTGAGACAAATAATCAGTTCGCGTTCCGTTATCAGCTTGGTTGCGCAATTTACTTTCAGTTCTAAACCTAAAGTAAATCAAGGTGGTTTTTGAAATCAGGTATTGCAACTCACTTAGAAAATCATTTCCGTGTGAGGAACCATCAGTCAAATACCTGAGCCATGGCGAGCGATACATGTCAAAATAAGTACTTAGATTCCATTGCCTATTCAAACGTATAGATAACCCAGAATATAGGGCGTGCTCATTTCTTGCGTCACTGTATTCAGCAAATGGATTCGCAAAAGCCGTTTGGTACCGAGGTGAAAAATTGCGGTACAATAATATCATATCAACCCGTTGGTCTAAGGGAAAAAGCATTCCACTGGTATAGGCGTATGCATCATTGCTGCTGCGGCCCATTTCTCCAAACCAATTGATATTCCTAAGTTGAAAGCTATAATCAATGCCCATGTTAAAAATACTTTTTCCCGAAAAATTGTATTTCTGATAAGGCTCTGTATTGGCATTAAATTGTTGGTCATATGCAGCACTTACAGCAGTTAATCCAATTCGATTATCCCCATTTACCCAAGCCAAATTTCCTCCAGAAATGGTTTGAAACACGTTATGTTTATTTTTCACTTCAGTTGGGGTTCGATGCAATCCGGATAATTGAATGGAACTAAAGACAGATTCTGACAACGCTTCTTCATCATTCTCCGTAACCAAATTGGTGCTGATGTATTTTGCAGAAAAAAAAGGAGTGAACTCAAATTTTTTATACCCAAGTATAACAGCAGCTCCTCTCATGAATTCATTTTCATTCAATGACCTAAATGGCCTAAGCGTTAAGTAGCTCCGTTTTACCGACATGACATATGCCGATTTTCGGGCAGCTAAACCTGAACCAAACACCAAACCCTGACCAAAATTTGCTTGATAATCGCCAAGAGCAATGGCTTTCACCAATCCTTTTCGTGGGCGGTAATAAAAATGCACCGAATTAAAGTCAAACCAAGGCGTACTTGAGGTGGAAAATGGCTCTCCCATATCTTTTTCGGCTGTGTAGCCAAAATACAACCGGTTTGAATAAGAAAAACGATACCGAACCAAATGCCTGTAAGGAGATCCCGTATAATAATTTTGTCCATTCTCTTTTCTAGATGGATTGTAACCGTTTCGCTGCTCCAACTCGGTATCAAACAAATAAAAGATTTCATGTTTGCCTTTAATTGGCATTTTCAAAAAAGGTGTTTGGTCATCTAACAAATTACCTTCGATAGTGACAAAGTAGCTTAGGTAGTACTTTTTCATTTCGTCCAATTTCTCAATTGCCTGTATTTCGAATACACTGATAAAATCACCATACCTGCTTCGGTGAAACAAAATAGCATTGATATCAGATTGATCTAAAAACACCAAACGCTCAAGTTGTGCGCGA
>JBIINH010000129.1:0-6733 GCA_044337585.1 Bacteroidia bacterium | reverse complement strand
TGAACAAAAAAATCAGCTTCAAGCCGAAGTGCTCACTGCACATTCCAATGCTGATTTATTGATTAAGCAGGCCATCGAATTTCAACCCAACCATGTTGTCATCGTTGATGATTCGAAATATGCTTACGTTAAAGAAGCATTATCATCTTACGATATTAAAGTATTTACGGGTAGCAAATCCATTACTGACCTTATGGAAATTTCCACTGCTGATACCGTGCTCACTGCAATGGTAGGCTATAGTGGACTTTTGCCAACGTTGAAAGCAATAGAAAATAAAAAAAGAATTGCACTTGCAAATAAAGAAACGCTTGTAGTTGCAGGTGAATTAATAACCAAAGCATGTATTCAGAATCAGGTAGAAATTATACCTGTAGACTCTGAACACTCAGCCATTTTTCAGTGCTTGGTTGGTGAATATCCTGATTCATTAGAAAATATAATCCTCACAGCCAGTGGTGGCCCATTTAGAGGTAAAAAGCAACAAGATTTGCTACAGGTTACTAAAGCCCAAGCGCTTAAACATCCTAATTGGTCAATGGGCGCAAAAATTACCATTGATTCGGCTACGCTGATGAATAAAGGTTTAGAAGTGATTGAAGCTAAATGGCTTTTTGGAGTAAAGGCTTCTCAGATTAAAGTAGTGGTGCACCCACAGAGTATTATTCATAGTATGGTAGAGTTTACGGATGGCAGCATTAAATCTCAAATGGGGCTTCCCGACATGAAACTGCCTATTCATTATGCATTTTTTTATCCCAACCGTGTACAAACCAATTTTCCACGTTTGGATTTTAAGCAGTTCAACCAACTCACATTCGAAGAGCCAGACGTGGAAACTTTCAAAAACCTGGGATTGGCCTACAAAGCAATGGATAATGGTGGGAATATGGCTTGTATCTTAAATGCAGCGAATGAAATTGCGGTACAGGCATTTCTAGATGATAAAATCAAGTTTCTTCAAATTGCCGAACTGAATGAAGCATGTATGGAGACAGTAGATTTTATAAGACAACCAACAATAGATGACTATATCCAAACAGACCAATTGACAAGAGAGACGGCAACAAATTTTCTCGCCAAAATGTTTGTGTAGAACCTAAATGAATTTAACCTATTTTCGCACGCTTTATTATTACACATAAAAAAATCATATGCAAGCATTAATCATGGCTGCACAGTTAATTACTGCGCTTTCCATTTTAGTTACCATACATGAATTAGGACATTACTGGGCTGCTAGAGCCTTTGGCATCAGGGTAGAAAAATTCTACTTGTTTTTTGACGCTTGGGGTTTTAAACTTTTCAGCTTCAAAAAAGGAGGAACTGAATGGGGCATAGGTTGGTTGCCATTAGGTGGCTATGTAAAAATTGCAGGAATGATTGATGAAAGCATGGACACAGAGCAAATGAAAAAGCCTGCAGAGGATTGGGAGTTTAGAAGTAAACCAGCATGGCAACGCCTGATTGTAATGATTGGAGGTGTTGTGATGAATATCATTTTAGGTGTTTTCATTTTCGCAATGCTAGCATTTAAATATGGAGAAATGCGAACCATTAATTCTTCAATTAAGTATGGCATAATTCCATCTACTCTAGCAACAGAAATGGGTTTTCAAAAAGGAGATAAAATAGTTGGAGTAAATGGAAAACCACTTCTTTATTTTGAAGACGCTATGAATCCAAATGAATTACTTAGCGATAATCCATATTTTACCATTAACCGCAATGGTGTTGATACCATCATAAAACTGCCTCAAGATTTTGCTACCAAAATATCGGGTGTACAAAAAGCTGATTTCTTTACACCAAGAATGACTTTTACTGTAAATGAACTTCAACCCAATTACAATGCAGAGAAAGCAGGTCTCAAATCGGGAGACATCGTTCTTCAAGTAAATAATGAAAATGTTATATTTTTCGATGAGTTTCAAACAATACTTAAAAAATACACAGGCCAATCAGTTGACTTAAAAGTGCTACGTGGTACTGATTCCTTGTTGCTTCGATCAGAAATTGATGCCACAGGAAAAATTGGAATAGGTGTAAAACCGATGGAGTTTGATTTTGATAGCGTTAAATTTAGCTTCATACAATCTTTTCCAAAAGGAATTCAAAAAGGTGTTGAAACTTTGTCTCTTCAATTAAAAGGGTTTGGCAAAATATTTAGTGGAGACATTCCCGCCAATAAAGCTGTTCAAGGTCCGATAGGGATTGCTAAAATATTTGGCAGTGATTGGATTTGGTCTCGATTTTGGACATTAACTGCATTGATATCTATCGTGTTGGCATTTATGAATATTCTACCCATTCCTGCATTGGATGGAGGGCATGTTGTGATTTTATGTATTGAAATGATTTTGGGAAGGCCTTTGAGTGATAAAATAATTGAACGCATTCAAACAGTGGGAATGTTCATCCTCATCGCATTAACCATTTTTGTATTTGGAAACGACATCCTTCAGTTATTCATAAAGTGACAGTTAAATTCAAAGTGTGGATTATTTCAGCTCGTTGAACGATTACTTTCGTATGCAGTTAGCATAAGTAAAGCCAATCAATTAAATATGAAATCCTTATTTTTAACTCTTTTATTAAGTTCTAGTTTTAGTTTATTTGCGCAATCTGATTCAATACAAAGCAAAGTATTGTTAATCCCTTTTGCTCCATTTATGTATTTTTCTGATGCTGATAATCACATTGCACAAGGCAGCAAACTAACAGAGAATAGCCTTAGAGAGAAAATAAGAAATGAACTTGAGGCAAATGTTTATCACCAACTCTTATCCCGATTTGATGTCATCAGTTTGATGCGCGCCACCACTATTAGTGGAGAAGATGGTTTGCGAAAAATATATGGTGCAACCCGTTACATTAAATACAACTCCAAGTCTTATATCCGTGAAGTCTCAAGGGAAGAACAAGCATTAAAAGCATTTACATCCCAATTTTATAAAAAGACCAAAGGACAAACCTTTTTTGCACAAGACACCAATGTAATGGTAGCTGTATTTGATGATGAACAACTCTTCAAAGATCTCAATTCAAAATACCATGAAAAATATATTTTGTTCATAACGCAATTTGAAGTGAACACATCAAATAAAAACCAACTTGAATGGCAATACCGAGAATATAGCAGAGAGTATTGTCTTCACTATAATATATTTGATGCAGCTGGAAAATTAATTAGAGCTGAAGTACTTATTATAAAAGCCGGTGGAGAGAACAATTTGAAAGATATAGAAACAAAATACATAAGTCAATTTTCCGAAAAGCTAAAATTGATAATGAGCGCAATCAATAATTAATCATGCTTAAAATTGGAGATAGGGTAAGATTTGTAAATGATGCTTTGGATGGCGTAATTACAAGTATAAAGGGTAAGATTGCAGGGGTTACAACAGCCGATGATTTCGAGATTCCTGTTGTGGTAAGCGAATTAGTAAAAATAGACGAAACAAAAAAAACATTACCCAACGAGAAGCTATCTGCGCAGCCGCAAACCAAGTATGTAAAAATACATTCAGGCATTCATATCGCTTTCGAAAGATTAACCGACTCTATGCTTGAGCTAAAGCTTCACAATTCGGAATCTGATTCAATACAATTTGCTTTTTATCATAAGAACTTAAATGCTTACACGCTTATACAAAAAGGGGAAATCAAATTCGAAACAAATGTAGGTTTAGGTATTTTTCATTTAGAAGATATTCATAAATGGCCAGTTCTTTCGTTTCAAATTTTATATAATTACGTTGAAACAGTCTCAATCAAAAAACCATTGGTTGCTGAATTAAGTTTAAACACAAAGTCATTTCACCGTTCATTCGGACAGTCTTATTTTTTAGGAAAACAGGCCTATCACTTTAGGTTAGACAATGAAATCACCGAATTGGATTTGGAGCAATTAAAGGGTAAAGATTTTGCTCCCATGCGGAGAGTTGATACTATTGATATAACAACAAAGATTGGCGAAGAAGTGGACTTACATATAGAAAAGCTGGTCGATAACTATAAAGAATTGAGTCCTCAATACATGCTTGATCTGCAACTCGCCACAGCCCTTAAAACTCTTGATACTGCTTATGTAAATGGACTCAAAAGAGTAGTTTTGATTCATGGAGTTGGTAATAACTTTCTAAAAAAGAAAATCCAAGACATGTTAAAAAAGCACCCAATGGCTGCTTCATTTAATGCAGCAGATACTTTAAAATACGGGGGAGGAGCAACCGAAGTGTGGATTCGCGATTAAGACAAAAGCCTCTGTCTAAGTAAGAACTCAAGCTGATCATTAACCCTTATTATTTGCTTGTTATATTCTTTTTGGGAAATCTCATATTCATATAACTCATGAGCTTTCTCTATCGTTTCAGATAATTCTTCCTCTTTCCAAGGTTTACTCAAATAGTGATAGATTTTACCCTTATTTACAGCATCAATCACAGCATTTATATCTGCATATCCAGTAAGTAGTATACGAATAGGATCAGGGAAAATGTCAAGAATCGATTCTAAAAACTCAACACCGGTCATATCAGGCATCCGCTGATCGGTAATAATAACAGAAATTTCAGGATTTTGTTGAAGAATAGTAATGGCTTCTTTTGCACTAATTGCAATGAATACTTCGTACTTCATGCGAAATGATGCCTTGAATGACAAAAGATTGTTTTCCTCGTCATCTACATATATTACTTTTATTTTAGTACCAGTGGTCATTTGTTTTATATGAATTACTTAGATTTGCGGTTATGTAGTAATTCAAATATTTACACGAATATAACAATACTTTACAATTTAATAACGGATTAACAAAGAATTTTTTTTTCAAATGTCAGATAAAGAATATAGGCCAGAATTGTATGATGCATCCGATGAGGTAGTCAGAAAGCGGATAATGGAAGGAACTACAGGAGCTTTCATTACCAACACAATTGAGCAACAATTAGTAGAGTGGGCAAAGCAGAATAATCCTGCACAAAAATTTCAATTTAACGAGTACTTGGCTTTTGCAAAAAAACAACTAAACATTAATGATATTGAAGACTACGGCAAGTGGGTTTACTACCCTTGGCGTAATACATGGGTTCGTTTACTTAACAAAGAAGAGTTTATTGCAGTAAGAACCAATCGAAACCAATTAAAAATTAATAAAGAAGAGCAGTTGGTTTTGTCCCAAAAGAAAATTGGGATTATAGGATTATCAGTAGGTCACGCCATTGCGCTCACACTTGCATTAGAACGCGTTTGTGGCAAAATACATCTAGCCGATTTCGATTCGCTCGACCTAAGTAACATCAATAGATTGAGAACACCAATACATAATATTGGTGTGCCGAAGGTATATATTGCCGCAAGGGAAATAGCAGAAATTGATCCCTATTTGGAAGTAGACATTTGGGATAAAGGTATAAATGTTAGTAATGTTGAATCATTTATAAATGACTTAGACTTAGTGGTTGAGGTTTGTGATAGCATAGATATTAAAATTTTGACAAGGCTGCAAGCCCGAAGAAATACAGTTCCAGTCGTTATGGATACAAATGATAGGGGAATGATTGATATTGAACGTTTTGATTTAGAGCCTAATCGCAAAATATTTCATGGCTTAGTAGATGAGACACTATTAAACGATATCCACAATTTATCGGCTACAACGAAAATGGAAATATTAAAACAAATTGTTTCTTTTGAAAATACAAGTACAAAACTAAAAGAATCAATGTCAGAAATTGGGAAAAGTATACTAACCTGGCCTCAACTTGCATCGTCAGTTGAGTTAGGCGCTGGAGTTACATGTGAGGTAGTAAGAAGAATCTTTCTCAAACAATTAAACATATCTGGACGTTTCTACATTGACATTGAACAACTTATAGCATAATGACACTACACTTACAAAAACCGGAAGTTATCTTAAGGGCCTTTAGGGCTGTAGATGATAAGGCTTCTTGTGAATTATTTGTAGAAGGTCATGCATACGTTTTAGAATCAATTGGAGTAAAAAAAGTTACATCATCATCGCATGAGTGGATTCACAATCCTACAGTTTTTGTTCTGGTTGTTGAATCTAGTGATAGAAAAAAAGTATACGGAGGAGCCAGGGTCAATGTAGCAGGTGGGACACAACTTTTACCAATTGAAGAAGCAACAGGATATCTAGATTCAAAAATTTATGACTTGGTAAAAGAGCATGCTATTAAAGGTACTGGTGAGATTTGTGGGTTATGGAACTCGCGAGAAATAGCAGGATTTGGAATAGGAAGCATTTTTCTTACAAGAGCAGCAGTTGCAATTACTCAACAAATTGGGGTTCAGTCTTTGTTTGCTTTGTGTGCTCCATATACTGTTCAAATGGCTAAAGATGTTGGATATGAAATTGATACGTCAGTTGGTAATAATGGTACATTCTATTATCCAAAACTTGATTTAGTTGCTACAACAATGATTTTAGACAATGTAAAAACACTTGTAAACGCAAAACCTGAAGACCGAGAAGCAATTCATCTCTTACGTGACAATATGAATGTAGTAAAGACAGAAGTGTTGAGAGGAAAAGAAATCGAAATAAATTATCAATTGGCAATCCCTGATTTGGATAAGTGGGACCTAGCTGAGTGTATCAAAAGATCACAGGTTAATACATTTGTCAAATGACATCATCCTACAGGCTATTCATTTTTTTATTCTTATTAAGTCTTAATTTGTTTGGGCAGTCAAATGTTTGGAATTT
>JBIINH010000128.1:0-6750 GCA_044337585.1 Bacteroidia bacterium | reverse complement strand
ACTTCATTGTTTTGAAAAGCTGCTGTGTAAAACCGCTGAAATGTTGCCAGCAAACCAAAATTGAACAAGGTCCACAACATCACTATGCTAAAATTAATATATTGCAATTGGCCAAATTGCTCAGATTGCAAGGTTCTGGAAGTATAAACCGATGCGGCAAATACAAATATGTAAAATACAATCCTTGAGAGGAAGTTGTAAATGGTGATATTTGCAACACTAATTTTATTACTATTGTTCATCTTTTGGCTTCAATAAGCAAACATATCAAATCCATTTTACCAAACCACTGGAAATATCCTTTTTGGTTCCTGTTTAAATCACCTCAACGTGATATTGGCTGGCACACATTGGCAAATGACTTGAAAGGCATTGGAATATACTTAAAAAGTAATTTAACCAAACCTAAAGAATTTGAAACAGTAAGTATTTGTACGGGAATATACAACCGTAGCGAACATTACCTAAACACATTTCTAATGAGCATCAACAAATTGCAACACCAAAATTTGATTGAACTATCGGTATATGATTGCGGATCAACGGATGTGGCTGATTTAGAAAAAGAAATAAGAAAAAGGTGGTCGGGGAAACTTGTTTTTTACAGTGAAAAAATACCTTTTACGCGGTCTTATTCTTTCAATAAAGCTGTTATTCAATGTAGCGGCAGTCGGATTTTTTTATGTGATGCCGATATGTCTATTCCAACTAACTTAGTTGTCCATTGCCATCAATACGTTAAGCCGGGCGTGGTATGGTTTCCAATTTGTTATTTCTTATACAGAGATAAACAACCTGAAATTAAACATGGCAATGGGGAATGGGCTCAATATGAGAGTCATGGCATGTTGGGATGTATGCGAAATGACTTCATTAATATTGGCAAACTAAACGAAAATTTTACAACTTGGGGCGGTGAAGACAATGACCTTTGGAAACGATTTCACCAAGATGATTTTATTGTAATTAGAAACCGCGAACGTGGATTGTTTCACCATTGGCACGAAACACATAACCGCAAATTTGTGCATTTGAATAAAAACGGGTAGCTTTTTTACGAAATCATACCACCCGTTTTTATGCTTATTATTTTAACCTAAGCAAATCTACTAATGCTTCTTCACCTTCGGTAAGTATCAGGTCAGTCTTATCTAGCAATGCATGTTTATTCGCTTTGCGCTCTTCTTCTCGTTTCTTTCTTTGGGTATCAATACGGTCCGACTCTGCTTTGTAAGTTGCCAAGTTGAGTGTTACATATTCTTCTGCTTCAATCTTTTTCAGTTGTTCAATATCTTCCAACAAATAAGCGTACTCTTTATTGGATTTAAGTCTTTCGTTTTCTTGGCTAACCAATTGTTTGCGCGCAATACTTTGTTCATCCAGCTTATCAAAAGCTGAGGTTACGATTTGATCCCAAGGCAACGCAAATGGACTTGCATCTTCCCCATATTGCCTATCATCATACAAACTTGGCAAGTGCAAATCAGGAGTAACACCTTTGTGTTGCGTGCTGCTTCCCGTAACGCGATAAAATTTAGCAAGTGTAAGTTTCACTTGTCCTACTTTTTTATCAGCAATGCGGATGTAGTTGTTCATATCTTCTACTTGCTGCACCGTTCCTTTTCCAAAAGTACGTTCTCCTACAATTATGCCACGGTTGTAGTCTTGTATGGCACCCGAAAAAATTTCTGATGCAGAGGCGCTGAATCTGTTTACCAAAACCACCAAAGGTCCATTATAAAATACCACTCCCCCATCTTTATCCAATTCCTGCCTAATGCTACCCATCATGTCTTTGATTTGTACCACCGGTCCTTCTTTAATAAATAATCCAGTCAGTTCAACCGCTTCTTGCAACGAGCCTCCGCCATTATTTCTTAGATCAATTATTAAACCATCAATCTTTTGCTTTTGCAGTTCAGTTATTAGTTTTTTTACATCACGTGTGGTGCTTTTATAATTTTTATCGCCTTTTGAAGCTGCGGCAAAATCTATGTAAAACGTGGGTATGCTAACTACTCCAAGTTTATATTTTTTACCGTTGCGCGTTATTTCTTTAATGCTGCTCTTTGCCGATTGGTCTTCCAACACAATTTTGTCCCTAACCAAAACAATCATCTTGGTGGTATTTGGCTCAGCAGCTGGAATCACTTGTAATTTTACTGTTGTGCCTTTTTTGCCCCTGATAAGCGATACCACATCATCAATTCGCCAATCAATTACATTTACAATTTCGCTGTCTTTGCCTTGCGCTACTCCAATAATTTTATCGCCTGCAAAAAGTTGCTTACTTCTATCGGCCGGGCCTCCTTTGATTACTTCGCGAATTTTGGTGTATTCATTTTCAGTTTGCAATTGTGCACCAATACCCTCTAGCGACAAGGTCATGCTTTGGTTAAAATCTTCTGCAGTGCGTGGCGAAAAATAATTGGTGTGTGGGTCGCATACTTCCAATATAGCATTCATGATTACTTGAAACACATCTTCATTTTTTGTCTTATCATATAGTTTTTTCAAGTTCTCATATCGTTTCCTAATCGTTTCGCTATACTCAGCATGGTATTTATTGTTTGATGCCAATAGCATGCATTCGTATTTCACCTTTTGTTTCCAAAGCTTGTCCATTGATGTGTAATCTTTTTCCCAAGATGCTTTTTCCCTATCATACTGAAACGAATCATTGACATTAAAATCGAAAGAGTCTTTAAGCAAAGCAAGTGCAAAGTCGGACCTTTCATATAACCTTTCTTGAAACACATTAAATACTTCAAACAAAAAATCAATTTTTCCATTTAGCATGGCATCATCAATTTGAGTGCGGTATTTCTCAAAACTTGCAATATCTGATGCAAGAAAATAAACCTTTTGCGGATCTATATTCTCAAGATAATTGTTAAAAGCTTTACGCGAAAAATCATCATTAATAGCGGGTTTTGCATAATGATAAGAAGCTGCAAACTGAAGCGATGTTTGGTACACCATTGGGTGCTGCTCTTCAGGTGCATATTTTTTGGGATCGCTTCCGGCATGGGCGGTGCAAAACGAAATAAAAAACGGGATAAGTATTAAGAGTTTGTTATTCATATAAATAATTACTTCACAATTAGTTTTCGGGTAGAAATAAGTTGTCCGTTTAAATGGTAGCTGTAAAAATACATGCCACTTTGCCAATCAGCAACATTAAGAGAAACAGCATTCAATCCATTGCGTGCATTTGTCTTTTCTGTAAAACATTTTTTACCTGTAATGTCGTAAATGCTAATTTCTGCTTGGTTGGCCTCCATTGCATAAAAATTGATGGTTAGTTGGTTGGTAGCTGGATTGGGATGGGCACCAAACAAATAATCTTTAGGCTTAACCTCTAAATCATTTAACGATGTAGGTGGAGTTTTGAAATAAATGCGGTAGTAGCCTTCTGGCGCGGTAATTGGTTTCACAGCTGTTTTGCCATTATTGGTTTCTGCCTCTAAATAATATTCAATAATGTCATCAACCGAAATAGTGCCCGGAACCAAGTTTCCAATATAATAATTACTGCTATCGGTTAGTGGCAATGTTTGCCATGTATTAGTACCTTTAATACGCCATTTGCAAACTGCTGATGAAATGCCCGAACGATTTGTGATTTGGGCAATGATGCGATATGATGTTTGCAAAGGTTGTAAGCCATCAACACTTGGATGCCAAAAATGAACTGGATTTTCTGCCGGAATTTGCATGGAAATGCAGTGAATTTCGCCTCCTAGTATACTTAAAGATCGTGAATCAATATCTACTACTTTATAGCCAGGCATGATGCTTTTGAAAAACTCCGTCATTTTAACTGTTTGTTGTTTATTACCCGAAGTATCATTAGAATAACTTGGATAAATAAATGTTTTGTTTACTGTTAATCCATTAACAAATGTGCGGGCATCTTGTGTCATTTGGTTACAGGTTTTCCTTGAATGAACACCTGCATCGTCCGTTGGATGTTCTACCCTATAGATGCGATAGGGCCTGTTGTAAGGTGATACCATAGTGGTCATGTATTGATACGCATCTTCTACTCGTTTTTTGTCTCCAGCGGTAATCACATCAGGATATTTTACCACCAAGATGGTTTGTTCGTCAATCATTTTGGTATACAAATCAATATGTCCTGTTCCGCCATCACATAACAATTCACCCAATTCTGCAACAGAATCTATGGCAAATAGGTTTCGCATGGTATCCAATGTTTGTGCTTTTGACCATGCCGGATTATGCGCCCAAGCCGATGCATTGGTATTGGTAATCACCGTGCTAAAAAAAGTGCGTCCAAATCCGTCTGTCATTAGGTTGCCACCTTCTCCATACAAAGAAGAGCTGTATAAGGGCAGGTTTAGTTCTTGTGCCACTTTTATTGAAAATGTATCATCATATTCGCGGCCATCATAATATTTTAAGTCAACCAAAAGCAAACTGTCTTGCGTGCCATAATAGATACCACTTGGAGCAAAATCGCGCATCCACCATGCATTTCCCATGCTCACAATGAATTTATAATTAACTAAAGGTGTGCCTAAGTTTTGCATAAATGCTTTCACCGTAACGGTATCTTTGGCTTCATATACCCTAATCCATACTGGTACTTCTTGCTGAATGTAATTAGCCAACTGAGCCGAAACAAAACCCCATTCTGTGATGGTATCTGCTCCTTCATATTCGAATGTGATATCGTTGTATAAATCAGACCAAGAGATGAGCACCACCTGTGATTCTTCAAATTCGCCCGGATAGCGCATGTTGGCAGGCATCACAATTCCTGTTTTATTTAATTGTGAAAACGGCTTAATGGTACTCTTGGCTAATGCTGATTCGGCATTTGTTTTGTAGGCAGGTAACCTTCCGTGGTTTAACTGTGCTGATGCAAATTGGTTTACGCAAAGTGCAAATACAACCAAGTATAACTTTATTTTATTTCTCATATTTCAAATATTACTTTTTCAATCCTATTTCTTTTAACCGTTCATCCAAATATTGGCCTGCTGTGATGGGCTCGTAATGCAAAAGATTCATATCATCTATACATTCAGGTAAACAATCCAATTTCATTTCCGATATCGGATGTAGAAAAAATGGAATAGAAAACCGAGACATGCCCCATTTTTCTCTAGGTGGATTAACCACACGGTGGGTAGTTGATTTGAGTTTGTTATTGGTTAAGCGTTGCAACATATCGCCAACATTTACCACCAATTGTTCGGGAAGTGCCGTAATGGCAACCCACTCGCCTTGTTTGTTAAGCACCTCTAGCCCTTCAGCAGATGCGCCCATCAATAGTGTAATCAAATTGATATCCTCGTGCTCTGCAGCTCTTACCGCATCTTTAGGGTCTTCTTGAATGGGACCATAATGAATGGCGCGTAAAATGCTGTTTCCTTTTTCAATTTTATTGTCGAAGTAAAACTCATCTAAACCAAGATAAATGGCTATGGCCCTTAGCATGTGTTTACCTGTTTCTTCTAATGCTTTGTATGATTTTTCGGCAAGCTCATTGAATGCTGCAATTTCTGTTACACGCACATTATCGGGATATTCTGATTTTAGTTTATCGCCCTCTTTCAGGTATTGCCCAAATTGCCAAAACTCCTTCAGGTCACCTATGTTTCGGCCTTTTGCATGCTCTTTGCCAAACGAAGTATAGCCTCTTTGGCCGGCAAGACCTGGTATTTCATATTTCTCTTTTACATCAAATGGCAATGCAAAAAATAATTTTACCGCTTCATATAAATCGGCACTTAGCTGGTCTGGCAAAAAATGCCCTTTTAAAGCCACAAAGCCAATTTCTTCGTAAGCCTTGCCTAAGTCGTTTACAAAACGTGCACGTGTTTGTGTGTCGTTTGACAAAAAATCGTTGAGGTCGATGGATGGAATACCAGCTGAATGGTGTGTTGACATATTATGGGTATTAATAATTTTTCTTTCTAAGTAATTCGCTGAAATGATCAAATTCTTTTCTAAAGTATAAACCTAAACCTTGGGTGGTAACGTTTTTATTGTAAAGCGCATCGTTGGTACTCTTACTAAATACCTTAAACTTTGTATTACCTGATTTGTTAAGGTCATATTGGGTCATGAAGTTGTTGTTAAAATTACTTGGATCATAACTTCCTTGCACTTCAAGACGCTCATCAAACCATTTTTTTGACGCACTTACCACATAGCTTGCTTGCTGTGTTTGCATATTGGTTTGGATATCGACATTAAAATCAAGGCCAGGTACTATTTTGCCAACTAAATTATTGGCTTGAGCCGATATCAAATCACTTACGGTATTGTTGATACCTGAGCTCAAATTGCCTTCGGTATTCATTTGCTGCAAACCTGCAATGGGCATAAACTTTCCAAAAATTAGCAAACTAATCACTTGCTCATTCATCATTTCCGGATTGCTGCGCAATGTGCGTAGTGAGTTCTCAAGCATACTCACATTATTAGTGCCCACGATACCTTGCATATCAGGAAAGTTTAAATCAAATTTGATATCTGGGGTTAAAAAATTTCCTTTAATCATCAAAATACACTCAACGGGTATTTTTTGCGTAGCAAGTTGTTTTCTTTCTTCTTCGGTAGCCGTATTTACAATATCTACTATGGATGTTCTGCGCACTTTATAAATGGCCGAAATATCTACAATGGCGGCAAGCGGATCGCCATTCCAAGTAAGTGAACTGCCTTTATTGATGATAAACTTACGGGTAAACACGTTTGCTGCAGTTAGTTTGT
>JBIINH010000127.1:0-6757 GCA_044337585.1 Bacteroidia bacterium | reverse complement strand
AGGGCGAGTTCATCGCGGCCTATTTCGTCTAGTATTTTATCTTTAAGCCACGCTATCAGCAGCTCATCTGTATCAATATCAAGGATAGCCGCAAGTTTCAATATTTGCTCGCGGGTGGGTTTACGGTTTCCGCTTTCAAATTTGCTAACAAGGGCCTGATCAATTCCAAGTTGTTGTGCCAATTCGCGTATCAGCAATCCTTTTTTCTCACGACTTATTTTTAATACTGTTTTCATGATGACTCAAATAAACATGACAAAATTAGTCATTATTTTCTGTCTGACAATTCTGCTCAAAAATTTTACATAAGCAAACAATTACAAAAAAGATTTAAATTGCTGCCTGTGGCAATACAGCATACAACAACTTCGAAGGAAAAAATCCTAAAAAAGGTTAGACAAGCTTTGATTTATAAGTCTAAGCCTAAATTTTCCAATATTGATTTGGAAAGTAACGTATACGCCCAAGCTCAGGATGTTTCAATACTTGAAACGTTTGCACGTAATTTCACAAAACAAAAAGGGCAGTTTATTATTTGCGATAATCAGTTTGATTTTATTGATAAATTGATAACCTTAACTGAGCGTCATCAATTAAAAAATATGTATTGCAACGAGCCGGCTGTTCAACAGCTGCTTAAAGATGCCGGAATAAATTTTTATACCGTACAACAACAGAGTATTGAAAAAGCATATACAACACTTACATCATGTGAGGCGCTTATAGCGCGAACCGGAAGCATTCTGATATCATCCTCAAAAAATTCGCACCAACACACAATTGCACCAACTATTCATATTGTTTTGGCAAATGCCTCTCAAGTTGTTATGGAAATTAAAGACGCTTTGCAACAATTAAAAAATGTATATGGACGGAACTTACCCGGTATGTTTGGATTAATTACAGGGCCAAGTTGCACGGCTGATATTGAGAAAACATTGGTGTATGGTGCACATGGACCTGTTGAGGTATTCGTTTTTTTGATTGACGATTTGCCACATAACACTTAAATCTGTTTCACATTGATTATGGCAAAAAAAATTTACTTCGCATCAGATTTTCATTTAGGAGTACCTGACGAAGAGTCAACTATTGAACGCGAAAAACGCATTGTAAGGTGGCTTAATTCAATATCTGAAACAGCTAGTGATATATACCTTGTAGGCGATTTGTTCGACTTTTGGTTTGAATATAAGTATGTTGTCCCCAAAGGATTTACAAGGCTTTTAGGTAAGCTTGCCGAATTAAACGATAAAGGCATTCATTTACATATTTTCCATGGCAACCATGATTTGTGGCAATTTGGATATCTTGAAAAAGAAATCGGGTGTAAAGTATATGCACAACCAATTTTCGTAACCCTAAACAGCAAAAAATTTTACATCGCCCATGGTGATGGTTTGGGTCCGGGTCAAAAATGGTTTAAATTTATTCTAGCAATTTATAGAAACAGATTTTTCCAACGCCTATTTGCATTTTTCCACCCATCAATTGGTATAAGCATTGCCCAATGGTTTTCAAACCGAAGCAAGCAAAACACATTTGAACAAAACAAACAATATTTAGGTGATGAAAAAGAATATTCTGTGATGTATGCCAAAAGTATATTACAAAAAAAGGAGACAGATTATTTTATATTCGGACATAGGCATTTAGGCTTTGATATAAAATTAGGCAATGCGCATGTTATCAACCTTGGTGATTGGTTTTCTTTAAACACATATGCTGTTTTTGATGGAGAAAACGTTGAGTTAAAAACATTTAATTCATGAAGCATCCTTTATCGGCATTATTTATTATTTTGATTCTTGCTATGCAGCAGCAGCCATTAAGGTTTGAGCCTTTATCAGAAATTAAGGTAAATGCAAAAATCATGGAAACCGACCGTTTAGGAAATGTTTATTTAGTTTCATTAACAAATCAATTGTATAAATACAATAGCGAAGGCAAACTATTAAGCACACTTAACTATAAATACATTGGCAATATAACCCATGTGGATGCAAGCAACCCAATGGAAATTTATGTCTTTTATCAAGAATTGAACAAAATCATATACCTCGATAATAATTTAGCTTATAGAGGAGAAACTGATTTGGCCAATCTTGGTGTTGGACAAGCATCTGCAATAGGCAGGGCTTTTGATAACGGTATTTGGGTATTTGATGTTGCAGATATGCAATTAAAAAAGATGGATAAGAAGGGTGAGAACATGCAAACGAGTGGCAACGTAAAACAATATACCGATCAAAGTTTACAACCGGTTTATATATTTGATAATAATGATAAAGTGTATGTGGACGATCCAAATGCCGGTGTGATGGTATTTGATGTATTTGCAACATATATAAAAACCATTCCAATAAGAGGAACTAAAAAACTAAAAATAATTGACGAAGACTTATACTATCACAGCCAAAGCACATTATACAGATACAATTTCAAAAGCTTACAAACGTTTAATTTTAGCTTGCCCGACACTATCAACATACAAGATGTTAGCATTGAAAAAGCAAGATTATATATACGAAATAGCGAAAAAGTTAAGATATACGTCCATAAGAATTAGCCAAACAACTATCTTTGCAGGCTAAATAAATTTTTTTCCTATACAGATGTTAGAAAAACTGGAAGCCATATACATTCGCTACAAGCAAGTAGAAGATATGCTTAGTCAGCCTGAAGTGGTTAGTGATATGAAAAGGTTTACCCAACTAAACCGAGAATACCGAGACCTTCAAAAAATTGTAGACCATTATCATGTTTATAAAAACCTAGTGGGCAATATCGACAATTGCCGTCAGGTATTGGCAATCGAAAAAGATGCTGAACTTCGCGAAATGGCAAAGGCAGAATTAGAGGAACTTGAGCCAACATTAGTACCAATGGAAGAGCAGATTCGGATGATGCTTGTTCCTAAAGATCCGGAAGATGCAAAACCTGCCGTATTGGAAATTAGAGGAGGTACAGGTGGAGATGAGGCAAGTTTATTTGCAGGAGATCTTGCGCGAATGTACATGCGCTATTTAGATAAGCGTGGACTTAAATATGATGTTATAGATTTTACAGAGGGTACTGTTGGGGGCTACAAAGAAATAATTATTGAAGTATCGGCAGATGATGCTTATGGCATACTAAAATATGAAAGTGGTGTACACCGCGTGCAGCGCGTACCTGATACCGAAGCACAAGGGCGAGTGCACACCTCAGCAGCAACCGTTGTGGTGCTGCCCGAAGCAGAAGAAGTAGACGTAGAACTTAATCCTGCAGATATTGAAATGCAAACGTCACGTTCGGGTGGCGCAGGAGGACAGAATGTAAACAAGATTGAGAGTAAGGTAATGCTAACACATAAGCCATCTGGAATTGTGGTTGTTTGTCAAGTTGAGCGAACACAAAATGGAAACCGAGAGCGTGCTATGCAAATGCTAAGGACCAAACTTTATGAAATTGAGTTGCAAAAGCACAACGAAAAAATAGCATCATCACGCAAAACAATGGTTTCTACAGGTGACCGCTCGGCAAAAATAAGAACATACAACTATCCGCAGGGAAGGGTGACCGATCACCGCATTGGATATACGGTATACAATTTACCTGAGGTGATGAATGGAGAAATTCAAGACTTTATTGATCAATTGCAACTGGCTGAAAATGCAGAAAGATTGAAAGAAGGAAGTGGTTCTTAGAATCGTTTTTCAATCAACAATTGAAGTTCTTTTACCAATTCGTTTCCTGAATCCCATCCATAGCTGTGTTTCAATTCAGTGAAATACCTTAAGGCCTCATCAATATTTTGTGACTGGTTTAATTTCTCGATTGATTTTGCATACTCAACCACATTTTCTTTAAAAAGCAGGTTCACAAATGCTATTTTTTGATTTAAGCTAATTGCACTTTTCAGACTGTCTATTTTTTGGCTGTATCTGTCTGACAGGCCTGTTTGTTTTTCTGTAAATGAAGACAGTTTTTCGTGTAATGATAGCTCAGTAAAATCTATTGTTTCGGAATGAGGAGCAGAAGAAATAGGTTCAACAGCTGGCTCTTCCGGTTTTATTGTCTCAGGTTCAATGTCAAACACTTCTAATTGAGTCTCTTCGAAAGTTAAGGCAATTTGCTCCTCAGTTTCATTCTCAATTACAGTTTCATTCGAAGCAATATCTTCTATGCTTAAAGCCTGCTCCATAATGATTGGTTGCATTTCGGAAACAAGGATATTTTCAACCGATGTTTCTTGCAAAACAGGTAAAATATTCACAGAAGCCTCCTCTTCAAATTCGCTCAAGTCATCAAGTAACAAAATACGCTCATACAATTCGGCACATTTTTTTTTCAAAACCTCATGATACAGCTTATCCGATGGATTGAAGTTGCTAACCAATTTGGTTATCTCTTCTAGTTGAATGATGATTTGTTTCGTTGGTTGCATGTATCAAATTATTCTGTCACAAACGTATGAAAAAATGGGACACTTACATTATCAATATTCCAATTGAATTATTGAATCATCAACTTCATACTTAGTGCACCGCTTACCGATTGTAATCTAACTACATAAAGTCCGGTTTGGTAACCGTTAAGGGTAATTACTTTCTCATTTAACCCATACTGGCAATACCAATCTTCTTGCTGGATAAGCTTTCCATTTATATCATAAAGTTCAAAAAGGATATTTTCTGCCATTTCTGATTTGAAATGAATGGTTGTGCTTTCGTCATTTGCAACCGGATTCGGATACAAGGTCGCATGTAGTTTTTTTCCGGAAATTTTTTGCACGCCTAATACTTGAATGGCACCTTTCACAGCAGCATAGGCATTGATTTTACCAAACCCCCACGTATTGTTTCCCTCAGCAGGAAGTTGGCCAGTTTTTGAATCTTCCATTGCTGTTTCTGCAAAAATATTTCGAACATGAAAAGGAAACATTTGTGGACTTGCCTGCAACATTAGTGCAACAATACCCGAAGCAACAGGTGATGAAGCAGAAGTGCCTGTAAACTCGCTGTAATAGTATACCCTGTTTGTGACAGGATGTGTATATTTATTTACCAATAAATCGCTGCGTGCACCGGAAGGTAAATATGCTGGGTCATAGGAGCTGCATGGGCTTGCCATGGTTAAACCCGGGGCAGAGATATCGGGTTTAATACGGCCATCCGTTAATGGACCTCTACTGGAAAAAGGAGTAATATTGCCTGATTGAACATAGCTCTCATAACTCAATGTTTGACCGGCAAGGTTTCTAAAGCTGGTTTTTGATGCATGGGCACCAATCAATAATATTTGCTTTCCACTACCCATATCACTCACTGTGGTTTCATTATTGCCAGTAGTAGCCCAAGGCTTATTGAATGATGTATATTCTGATTTAAACCCTCTATCGTAACCGTAGTAATAGTACTCATTCCAAGTGTGTATCTTACCATCATTTCCATAAAATGAAACTAGTATCGAGTCTTGGGATTTATTAAAAATATCTGCCGTAATTCGGGTTTGTCCGTTATATTCTGCTGAAGATGAATTGAACTCAATAAGGCATGTGTCTCCTTGTGCATTTATAAGTTGGTGAACAAAAAAAGTATCGTTGGTGCATACCAATGGCGATTCGTGTTTAATGCTATCATCTTTAAAAAGCGAAACCTTCATACAAAACGATTTCCCTTCCTCGCCCCAAGCATCAGCCCAGGTTCTATGGTAGTCTGTGTTGGTAAAGGATAAAAAAGTATGCATAGCGGTGTCGCTTATAGAAAATGTTTTGCTTAAATGAATGAGGTCTTCTCCGTCATTACCCGCACTCATTGCTATAATTCTACCGGCACCGGTCATGTTATCAAATGCTTCATTTAGCAGTGTGGTTCCATTATGCGGTCCTGAGTGAGAGCCCCAACTTATGTTGATAATGCACGGCTTTTGCACTTCGTTGGCGTAATTAAATATATAGGATACAGCATCTACAAAGTCTGAAAATCCACCTTGCTTCCATTGCTGTTCTATGCTGTCTCTTCTTACACACACAAAAACCAATTCGGCATCATAAGCTATTCCCCGGTGTCTTCTTCCAAATAATGGGCTGCCAACTCCTGAGCCAGCTGCAACACCGGCCACATTAGTGCCGTGCGATTGTTTATTATTGTCTGTTGTGGCATTTTTTATTGCGTTGGTATCAGCCAATTCTCTTCCATAATTATAACCTTGTGGCGGTGTTCCTACACCTCCTTGCTCCCATACCTTTTTTACCCTGATGTAGCTGCCACTCGTGTCATAAAATGCAGGGTGGTTATAATCAAAACCAAAATCAATAACACCCACAATTATACCCTTACCGCTTAGTTTCGTATTTAGCCCTATGCCATTTTGTACAGAGTCAACACGTGTATCGGTTCTTACTACACTCATTTGTGGTTTTACCGGTTCGTCTAGCTCGACATAACTTATGCCACTAAGCTCGCCCACAAGCGCGAGTTTTGCTACAGGTATTTTTACTGACCACACACTTCCAGCACGTGTACCAATATGGGCCCCAATTCTTTTTAGGCTTTGCTCCGCAACAATCGGGTTTGAAATTTTCAATAACGCACCATAGTAAGTATCTCCATCGCTGCCGGTTTTATATAATGATGAAACATCAGCAGATGCTTGTTTACTTGCCCTGTATATTATTTGTTTGCTATGAGGTGAAAGTTTTGGTTGTTGTGCAATAGCCATTAAGCTTAATGCAGTAAAAAAGAATGTAAGGGTAATTTTATTTGTCATAATT
>JBIINH010000126.1:0-6831 GCA_044337585.1 Bacteroidia bacterium | reverse complement strand
TGAATGAAAATTTATTCTCGTTACCGTTTGTTAGCCGTTTGATGTTTGCCCTATGTGTATACACTACCAATAAAGCAACAATAGCGCAAAAATATACCAATGCATTTATCTCTGCATGGTATAATCCAAATGCAATAAAAGGGCTGGCAATGGCAGATAGCATCGACCCCACTGAAATATATCGGGTGATGTAGACAATAACCACAAATAAAGCAGCACAAATCAGTGCCAACATTCCATTTAATGCAATGGTAATTCCAAGTAAGGTAGCAATTCCTTTGCCTCCTTTGAATTGGGCAAAAACCGGAAATACATGACCAATGACAGCTAATGCCCCAAACGCAATTTGATACAGCAGATACGCATTGGTATCAGGTTCCAGATCTTTAAGAAAAACAACAAGGTTGGCGGCCAAAAATCCTTTTAGTAAATCAATGCTTAAAACAATAAAACCCGGTTTGTTTCCCAAAACGCGAAGGGTGTTGGTAGCTCCGGCATTTCCGCTACCATGCTCACGCACATCAATGCCATAAAATAGTTTACCAAACCATACAGCACTGGGTATAGATCCTAAAAGGTAAGCCGTTAAGGAAAATATTAAAAATTGCGTGTTGATCATTTACGCTTGTCTGTTTTATAAATTCTTACAAATTTATTTCTGTCGGCTATATTTCCTAAACGCAATTTATAATTATCGTATTTCTTCGACAGCTTATCCATATTGTCCCTAACGTATTGATTAAACAACTTATCAGATGATAATGCATACATGATTCCTTTTTGGTATTTGAAATAATACCAACTTCCTTCAGGCGACTCAAGGTAAATGACAACATCATCACCTGTACGTTTTTTTATGATCTGTATCCGCCCATTTATTTTGCGTTCAATTTTAAATTTATCAATTGAGTTTAAGCTTAACTCTCCGGTAGTAACCAATGCACGCAGCTGTTGGTCCCACTTAAAATCAAGTTCTGAGAAAAACAAAAGTGATTGCAGTTGATTGATTAATCTAATGGATTTGTCATTTAATTCTTCTATTACACGTATTCGGTCTTTTTCATCTTTTATGTATGCCGATAATGCGGGTTTTAGAATTTGCGGATCAACAACAGTTGGTAATGCAGAACCTGACTGATAGTTCAACGTATCAAACATGATTCGTATTACATCATTTGGTAAAGGGAAATTAATGAGTGCAGCAACCTGCATCGCAAATGAGGTGTCAGCTAAATTGTACTTGCCTTTTCCTCCTGTAAAAAATGCAAATTGTCCGTTTTGCACTCCGGTATTAAATTCTCCTTCATAATACACTTGTTTTTTGCCTTCACTTACTTCCATGTAATTCCCTGAAATCTCTCCCTTAAATACACGCTCATAGCTTCCCATTTTGAAGTTATCTAGTTTTTCATCATAGTACAATACTCCATTTATCCTCATCAACTCCGGGTCAGAGCCAGCCCTTTTTCTTGAGAAAAATAGTGGGTAGATATGCGTAGAGTCATTTGCAATATTGATACCGGCCATCATGGCCTGTCGTTTTTCGTTTCTGATATCGGGATTTACATTTATATATACAGAATCAGGATTAATGATTGCTGCATTTCTAAACCAATCTGATTTGGGTCTTTCTAATTCATGCACCGGCAAGAAAAATCCCTCGTATTCCAAGTTTTTTATCACGCTTACCAAATTGGCATTTCCATAAAAACGAAGTTTTCTGCCTACATAAAAATTAGCTGAATCGGGAATATTGGTTTTTCCTGTTATACGCCTTTTGGCATCAACCCGTATGGTGTTCATGAAAAAGGTTTGCACCTGTTTTTTACTATCAATGTATTGATACACCCCATCCGCTTCAATGGCAAATCGACCTAAAATATTCACATTGCTTTTTTCAATGGCATGAAACTTTTGAATGGTATCGGCTACTATTTTTGCGTTTTGCAATACATCAATTGCCGCATCTTTTCTCACTACAATTTTATTGCTATCCGGATATACAAATCCATCTGCAATGCGTATCAATGGAATTTTATTGGCATAAATAGTAAAGTCTTGTAAATCCAACTTGGTTTGTGAAGTATTGAACTTTAACGAATCTTGAATACCCTTGGCAGATAACATATATGAGGCATCTTCATTATTAAGTTTATAGGTTCGAAAATCAAGGTCACGTTCATCAATCCTCCAAATAAACCTGTCAAATGAACCTACAAATTGGTTGTAATTAAAATACGTATTAATATGCTTATTGTGATATATAAAGTTTCCGCTGCGTGCATTTAAATCTACATTGCAAGAAACAGTGGATGAGTTGAAAGAAAACTTGGTCGTATCAACTTTATCAATGATTCTGAATTGAGCTGTATCTGATAAAATATTATTGGTCTGTAGCCAGAAATTTTTGGAATACAATTGTGCTTCGGTAATATTTATTTTTCCGTTTGCACCCATCTTCTCGGGCGATACTATGAGTGTTCCATCAAGTGTAGCTCGAGCATCTGACAATATCATCTGCTCACTGAGTGGTGTTACCAACATGGTGTCTTTATAAGGCATCCAATGGTTGTATGTATTTGTTGCTTTTGCAGTAGGAAAATTTATGGTACGTTCATTTTCAAAAACGTTGCATGTTGCGTTCATTGAATCAATTAGAAATATAAACTCTTCAGACTTAGAATTTGATGCTACATATCGAATGTTTCCTTTACCAAAAAAGCCTAAATCGCTAAGTGATAGAATAACAAATCCACGGCCTTTACCTCCATACAATGGATACCCATCAGGAATATCTGCTTTTACAAATCCCATGGACAAATCAGGCTGTAGAGAAACCTCATACCTAAAATCGGGAACAATATTTGCCGCATGAATTGTGCCCGGAAGCGTGAGTGTTTTAAAATCAAGTTCTGTTAAACTATCGAGTGTAAAAGGATCTACCTCGAAATAGAATTTTTCTTTGGCATATACTCCTTGTTGTGTGGTGGGTTTATCATAATAAATATTGGAACCTTTATCTGATTTGAAAATTGGATACCCAGGTATTTTTTTTCGCCCGCTTTTATTTGCGGGATGGTCAATAGATAGCGTTCCGTATACATCGGCAAGTGTACTTTTAATTGGTACATCAATTCCTTTTTCTACGTCACGGTAATAAAATTTCATGGAATCAATATTGTTTAACCGCACCTGAAATTTGGTGTAATCAAATTCATAACCGCTTCCAAAAAACTCAACTTTTCCAGCCCTTATCTTTCCCGAAAAATCCATGCCTCTATTTTTTTTCAATGTCACAATCTGATCTTTTGGTATCACATAAACATTTTGTGAATCGCTAAAGTCAAATTTTGGCACACCTTGTATTTGAAGGTCATTGTTCACCAAACTAATCGTAGCATTCGGATAACGTTTTATGATTGAAAAAAAAGCGATGGCATCATAATCGGTTCGGCCATAGTGCGCATTCACATAATCTTTTAACTTTCTTTTTACGGTTATATATTGTTTCTTCACGTTGTAATCGATGTAACATAAGTCATTCAGCTGCGTCATCAATACACGCACATCGCTTTCATTTGCTCGAAACTCTGTTGCATATTCTTTGATGGTAAATCCATTTACGCCTCGCTTTTCTGTATATCTTTTTATTCTTTCCAACGGATTGTATTCAAGCATTCCTTGCAGTTTCTCATACCTGTAATCCCTAAAATAATTGAACGATTCAAACTTAGCAGGTTCATTATCATTAGTCATATCCAACTCAATTTTAGGATCGTCCATATTCCAACGAACCTCGTCAACATAAAACTCAAACTTGTGGTAGTTGTCGTAAAAAGGTGCTTGACTAATGCCTTCGCGCGTTCTGTACATTTGAATGAAACGATCGAAAAAACGATAATAAAACTGAACTTGTGGATGCATGATGGTGTCTTTATCCAACAGAATCATGACTTCGGCTTTCATGGCATTTACCCTATCATTTTTTACTACAAAATCATCACTTAATACTTTCAATACCGGCTTTTTCTTGTAATAAAACCACAACTCTGCTTTGGAAGTATCGGTTCCAATCCCCCTAAGTGTTTTTCCGGTAAGGGCAAATCCACCTGTAAGTTTTCCTTCGCCAAATGGCAGGTTCACAAAATTTCTTCGGTGTGTTTGAAATTTGGGATACTGACTTTTATCGCCCATTGATTTGGCAAAGGGTTTATCAAATAATTTTCCTTCAACTGCTTCAGATAATAACTTGGGATAAACCAGTATTGCGGTATCGGCTATCAATTCGCCCTTATCAAAATTAATGGTATATGATTTTAATTCGGCAGATATTTGACTACTGTCCATGCCAACGCGTGTCCAAAAATAAGCGCCTCCGCTACCTTTCCATTCATTGCTTGCCGGTAAAAATTTTCCCGATGTGCGAAAAATGGAAATTGTATCACCTGCCGTGTAACTGTATACATTCGTGTTTTTAAACATAATAGCAGTTGTGCCTCGCATATCCATATTGATTTCCATATTGTCTATCATCCACACCGCTGACCCAGTTCTTGCTAATATTTTATCATAAAATGTATTGCGTGAAAATTCAACATAATTGGCAAACGCTTCCTTAGATTCTGTAAGGGCAATTCGAGCAGCTTTGTGCCAGTTATCAAAACTCCCAAGCTGATTATTCACAATCAAACCATTCATCGAAAGCAGGTAATTGCTAATGAGCCCATATCCAAATCCGCGATTGATTTGCTCATTGGTAAGGTTGATAATTTGAATTTTTTGGCTGTTGTTGAATTTGCCTGTGTAATAACCTACAAACTCTGATGCGGCATCTTTGTATTCCGACTTGCCCGATTTGTTCATGTAGTCTTCCAAATCAATGGCAAACTGACGCGGCTCAAAAGATAGTTGGGCAAATACATTAAAGCCTGATAGCAGGGCAAACAGTAATAGTAACTTTTTCATGTTGGGGCTAAAGTAGTGAAACGAAAAAGGTATACCAATCTTTGTGGGAAAAAAGGATGAGTAATCAATAATAAATATTCATTAATCTCATCTAACTCAGTTTTACTGACAATATAGAAACTTTATTAAATATTTACTGTGTATATAATTGTTATCTTATTTATCTTATACAATAGAACAATACTTATAATACCCTGCAACTTCCAATTAAATGAAACACCTCATGATCTGAGATAATTTAAATTCTAAATAACAATAACTAGCTGTTATATTTATCATGAAGTCCTATTCCATTCAATATTTGCTCTTTGTATTTTTCTATTCTCCCGGCTCTGGTTGGACTCTGTTTGGGCTGCGAAAAATAAATAATATATCCCCTTTGTCGCCCGGGGGTTAATGCATTAAATGCCTGTTTAAAAATGGGGTCTTCTTCAAATGCTTGTTCAAGTTCAAGTGGAACCGGTTCAGGATTTTTATTGAAAACAACTTTCTTTCCGCTTTTTTCAACGGCTATTGCTTCCCGTATGTAGGATTGCAAAATTTCTTTAACTTCATCAATGTCTTTGGCATTGGTAAACTTTACCAACCTCCCTGATTGTATGTTTCCTTGCTGTTGAAGCATGTGATGCGTATCGGCCAACAGCGCCCCTTTGTAAAAACTGATATTAGCCGAATGTTTTAATGCATTTATCGATACAATGTTTTTGCCATTTAGCGTGTAAACAGGTACACCCCATTTTATTTCCTCTGTCAATTCTGTTTCTAAAACTATCTGTCTGAGCAATTCCAACTCCGCTTTCCAACTGTTCACTTTGCACATTGGCGTTGCCCCGTATTTGCAACGCATACATCCGTCTAACAGGTATTTATCAACTTGGGGATTCATATTAATTTCCTACACGAATATACTCCAAACCACTCACAATCGTAATCGCATTTTTACCTACAACAAACGTTTCCAACTGTTTTCTCAAAAAATATGGTTTGCTAGCAGCTACCTGCTAAATTGCGCCAAATTAGTTCCTCATGAATTTCAACCGCAAATCACATACCAACGAAACATTGCTTGCCTTGTACAAAGGCATGCTCAAGCCCCGCATAATTGAAGAAAAAATGCTGATATTGCTGCGACAGGGGCAGGTGAGCAAATGGTTTTCGGGCATGGGGCAAGAAGCTATCAGTGTAGGTGTGACACAGGCACTGCACAAAGATGAATACATTTTGCCACTGCACCGCAACCTGGGTGTGTGGACCAACCGCGATATGCCTTTTGCCAAATTATTTTCGCAATGGCAGGGCAAAGCCAACGGATACAGCAAAGGCCGCGAACGCTCGTTTCACTTTGGCACCAATGAGCACCATATTGTGGGCATGATATCGCACCTAGGTGCAATGTTGGGCGTAGCTGATGGTATTGCACTGGCACATTTGCTTAAGCAAGAAGAAAAAATTGCCGTTGTTTTCAGCGGTGATGGCGGTGCTAGCGAAGGCGATTTTCACGAAGCAATCAATACCGCAGCAGTGTGGGGCCTGCCGGTTATTTTCTTAATTGAAAATAATGGATATGGATTATCAACGCCTAGCAATGAGCAGTTTCGCTGCAAAAACTTTATTGACAAAGCCATTGGCTACGGAATACAAGGCTACAAAATAGATGGAAACAATATTTTGGAAGTGTACGACACGGTATCCAACCTAGCTAATACCATGCGCCTGCATCCAAGGCCGGTTATACTCGAGTGCATCACCTTCCGCATGCGCGGACACGAAGAAGCTTCAGGTACCAAATACGTGCCACAGGAATTGTTTGACGAATGGGGCAAAAAAGATCCGATAAGCAATTACGAAAATTGGCTAAAGGCTGAA
>JBIINH010000125.1:0-6934 GCA_044337585.1 Bacteroidia bacterium | reverse complement strand
TTTCCCATAAAATACTATATTTCATATTATTTTTTATCTTAGCGTAACCATTTACCGTTACGCATTGCGGTAGTTATGTGCCAACAACAAAGCCATTCATTCAACTAATACCCACCCTGCATGAACGAAGCAAACAAATCCCTAATTGACAAAATGCTCAAGCATCCGTTGAAGTTTGATGCAACAGATTTTGATGCGTTGATGCATTCCTACAAAACAGCAAACGGCAAGTATGATGTGAAAGAAGCCTTTGGCGATTTTCGGGAATGCGTGATGCATATTTATGATTTGAATGAAGATCGGCTCAAAGAAACATCCAATGCCAATACCGGCAATTTGGGTAAACTGAACAGGCGCAGCCACGCAAAAAGACAACAAGCATATTTTAAGCGCATCGAAAACCAAAAACCCAACCAACAATACATCCGCATTTATGCAGAAGGCGACTCCTGGTTTTTATTCCCCACCTTTGTAAAAGACATTATCGATTGGCTAAGTGAAGACAAACATTACCTGATTTATTCAGATGCGTATGGCGGAGATTGGATTACCAATATCATTTACGAAGGGCAATACATTGAAGCATTAACCATTCACGCACCGGATGTGTTTTTAATAAGCGGAGGTGGCAATGATTTGGTTGGTAATGAACGCATGTCGGTAATGGTGAGGCGCATGAAACAGGAAGAGCAAGAACGGAAACATACAGCAGCAACGCTTTCGCACATCAACAACCTGGAACAACGTGAGTTGATATTGGCGGCACAGCCTTATATTACCAAAGCATTTTATGCATTCATCTGGACCATGAAGGCGCAGTATACCATGCTGTTTCATGGACTGTACCACAATACAGACAGGTTTAACCACATGATAAGCATTACGCAAGGATATGCGTATCCATATCCCAAAAAAGGAAATAATTTTTCACTTAGGTATCCCCTTCAACCCATTGTCAATTCATTTTTGGGAACAGGCAAATGGTTGTTCAGGCCACTGATGATCAAAGGAATTATTGATGAAAAATTGCAGCGGGCCATTGTGATGGCATTTATATACGAGTACAATGAAATGCTGCTGGAAGTGGAGAAAAAATTTACCAATGTTCATCATATGGATTTACGGGATATCCCGTTAAGCGAAAACGATTGGTATGACGAATTGCATTTGAAAAGCCATAAGTACAAAGAAGTGGCCATGCGCTTTAAAAAATTAATTGATGAAAAGGTAAAATGATTATTAACTGTTAACCCAACAACTGAACCACACATATGGCGATGTGTAGAAAACCGATTAAATAACTGTAGCCTTAATGTGATTGGCAAAAATGTGTAACATAATTAAGTGTTGCAACTAATCGTAATTTTAATAACTTATAATTGACATTGAAAGTGTACCTTGCTAAAAATGATTCGGTAGGCAGCTAGCTATATGCTGTAATAAATCATTAAATTTTTACGTAACAACAAGTATATATGAAAATAACAATCATCATCATCTTATCCCTTTTGGCAATTATGGCAATAGCACAGGTTTTTATTTCAAGAGGCACATCGCAAACAGAGCAGCACCAATACAAGATATTGAAAACGTACGATAAATTTGAAGTAAGAAAGTATGAGGCTGCTTTATTTTCAAGCGTAAAAATGGACAAAAGAGGGTACAAAGAAAATTCGAGCGAAGGCTTTCGGATATTGGCCGGGTATATATTTGGCGACAACGAATCCAATGAAAAAATTGCCATGACCACACCTGTTGCGATGGAGCTTGGCGATACCACCAAAATGATGTTTATGGTGCCTAAAAATTATGACCTTGCAACGTTGCCCAATCCCAAAAACAAAAAAATTGTATTTGAAAAACAAGAAGAAAAAATCATGGCAGCCATTCGCTTTGATGGTTGGGCAAATGATGAAAAGATTGAAGAATATAAAAACATACTCACGGAAGAGTTGGCCAAAGCGCAGTTATCACACAACAACAAATTTGCCTTTTTGGGATACAACCCACCGTATGAAATGACCAACAGGCGCAATGAAGTGATTGTGGAATTGGTGAACTACAAATAACACAAATTGATTTTAAGCACACAATAAGGCCGAGACTAACTAAACCCAAAATAAAACACCCTAAAAAACAACACCATGACAAACTACCTTATTTTGGCACAAATCATTGTAGCCGCCTCTGTTGCTTACGTATGGATTTTTCGATACGATAACATCATTAAGGAATTCAACCAATTTGGGCTGAATGAAGTAACAAGAACCGCTGTGGGCGCTGTAAAAATAGCCCTTTCCACCCTTTTAATTGTAGGTATTTGGTATCCGGCACTCATTTTCATACCATCCATATTGATGGGTTTTTTGATGCTGGCCGCGCAATATTTTCATTTCAAAATTAAAAATCCGTTTGCCAAACATTTTCCTTCGTTATTCCTTTTAATATTGTGCATCTACATGATATTAGCTACATGGCAGGTGACTTAATATGCATGCGGTATACATTGTAGCCATTTTGATATCAAGCGTTTCTTTTTTGGCCTATGCCATTTCCTATTTTATTTCACCTCACATGAAAAATGAGTTTGCACGATTTGGCTTAGCCAAATGGGGGTTATTCACCATCATATTAGAAATTTTAGGAGCGTTGGGCCTGTTGGTAGGGATGTTATACCAACCAATTTTACTTTTATCATGCGGTGGACTAAGCTTATTGATGCTATTTGGGTTACTGGCGCGAATCAAATCAAAAGATAGCCTGAGGTTGTCGTTGCCTGCTCTATTTTATATGGCATTAAATGCGTTTATATTTTATGTAACCATAAACTTGTAGGTATATCAATACCGACACATAAGCAACGCAATAAGTTACTGTTGGAAATTCAATCCGTTAGCATGGCACTTTTGACAAATAGTGTTTCATCAATAAAGTGTTTCAAAAAAATTATTCGCTAGAAATGTCCAAACAGTAAATTTCATATTTTTGAACATTCAACTTAAGCCATGAGAAAATTAATTCTGTACATCGCAACTAGTTTAGACGGCTACATTGCCAAACCCAATGACGACCTTAGTTTTCTATCCGTTGTGGAGCAGGAAGGACAAGATTACGGATATGCTGATTTTATTGATACCGTTGATGCAGTAATTGTGGGGCGCAAAACATACGACAAAGTGCTTTCGATGGGTGTTGACTTTCCGCATGCCGATAAAGATGTTTATATTATCACACGAACCCCAAGACCAGCTATCGGCAATGTGAAATTTTATACAGGCAACCTCAAGGCGTTGGTAGAAAACCTGAAAGCACAACAAGGCAAACATATTTTTTGTGATGGAGGAGCCGAAATTGTAAATGAGCTACTGAAAGAACAATTATTTGATGAGTTAATCATTTCAGTAATTCCCACACTTGTTGGCAGCGGCACCAAACTTTTCAATGACGGGCGACCTGAACAAAAACTAGAACTTGTATCTGTAAAATCATTTGAAAAAGGACTAACCCAACTTCATTACAAACGTTCTGCATATTAGTTTAAATGCATACAATTGATACAGGTATAAACTATGCACGGTTCATGTTTCACTAAACTATGCAAAAATGTATTGGCCATAAATTTGATGATTAAGATGCATATTTGGATGCAAACGACAACACGTATATATACAGTAGATGTAGCATGTAAGTGCAAAATTGCGAATTTCCTTTTCATTTTATTATCACTAGCTAAGGAACTAAATAGGAAATAAAAACTGTAATAGTTTTATAGAAAAGTTTATCCCATATTTGAAGAAGAAAACATAAACAAAATCCAATATGAAACTACTTGTAACCACTGATTTTTCTTCCAACTCAAAAGGTGCCATTCGTTTTGCACAAACCCTCGCCAAACAATCTGCAAATGTAGAAGTCATTTTCTATCATGCCATACATATCATGAAACCTACCCGATGGAGTGACTTATTTTTTAAGGCATACAAGAATGAAGAGATTGAGCGCATTTCAGCAGAACTTAGAAAATTTGTAAATGCAACGATTGGCAAAGACAAATCAAAATTTCTTAGCATCAAATGTGTAGTAGATAATTGCATCTCTACAGAAAAGGACATTATAAAATTTGCGGAGAAAAATAAAGTAGATTTTATATGCATAGCCACTCAAGGGGCAGGTATACTTAGAAAAGTGATGGGAACACATACTTCATATTTGGTAAACAACTCAAAAATACCTGTATTGGTAGTACCCAGCCACTACAGGGTAAAGCCGCTAAAGCATATCACTTATTTATCGGATTTTGAAAACCTTAAAAATGAAATAACCAAAATAGCAAAGTTTACCAATGAAGTAAGCATGCCATTGGAAGTATTGCATTACCAATCATTTTTGATGGATAAAAAGAAATTTGATAAAAACGTAGAACTGTTAAATACCACAGGATCCAATCCAGTAAAATTAACTACTCAGAAAAGCAGCTTAGAAATTTCACTCGTAAAAAGGATTGCTCAATTTGTACAAAAATCGAAACCTGAATTGTTAATTATGTTTACAAAAAGGGATAAAGGTTTCTTTGAAAACTTATTCCTACCAAGCAAATCAGCTGAATTAACCTATTCAACCAAAGTGCCAGTATTGATATTTTCAAAGTGAAACCACCTAAGCGCAAAAATATTTTTGTAACCATACTGCGCCAGGCTAAAGTACACTTACATAAAATATACTATGCAAGGGGAAGTGCACACGAAATTGCGTTGGGCGCAGCCATTGGAGCATTTTGGGGTGTGTTTCCAACATTTGGATTAAGCACTATTTTATCAGTGCTACTATATAAAGTATTTAGGTTTAATTTAGTGGTAGCTATTTCAGCGGCATTTATTTCAAATCCATTAACAAGTCCTTTTTTGTTGGTATTGAGTTTTAGAATAGGGTTGATTTTTACACATGTAAAAACAACATTTGATTTGAACAACTGGTATAGTAATTTGGGTGAAGTAGGTCTCACCATGCTCATTGGTTCATTTTTATTAAGCTTCTTCACCGCCATCATTGTTTTTATGTTAACCAAATATTTTATCGAAAAAAGAAGGCAACTCGCAACAGGAAAAGAACATCAGTAATTTTATAAAGATGAAAAAACTTCTTCTAACCATTTGGATGATGTGTGCAATGCTTGCATTGGCATTTGGGCAACAACAGGCAAAAACCAATGACGGAAAATTAATTCTGCTATTTGATGACGGAAGTTGGATGTATGCAGATAGTGTTCCGTTATACAACCTTAAGTCAAGTGTAATTTCATTATTAGAAATACCAAAAACCAAGCCAAGTGATAAGATAATTAAACATACTGGATTTGCACTTTTATATAATGAAACACATGAGCAGGCAGAGTGGGTAGCCTATGAGCTTACCAAAGCAGAAACCACTAAATTGTATGACAGAAATGACAAGTTTGTAATCGACCCAAAAGTAAAAACAGGCACTGCAAACAACAAAGACTACGAAGGTTCGGGTTACGACAGGGGACACTTGGCACCAGCTGCCGATATGTGTTGGTCGCTAGCTACCATGTCAGAATCATTTTACTACAGCAATATCTGTCCGCAGGCACCGTCATTTAACAGGGGTATCTGGAAAAACTTGGAAAGCCTGGTCCGTTCATGGGCAATTGAAAATGATGCGGTATATATTGTTACCGGACCCGTATTAAACAAAGGTCTAAAAACAATTGGTCCCAATAAAGTATCCGTTCCAGATTATTATTACAAAGTCATACTAGATTACAGTGAACCAAGCATAAAAGGCATTGGATTTATTTTTCCTAATATAGGTTCAACTGCATCGCTTGTATCCTATGCCGTAACAATTGATAGCGTAGAAAAACTTACAGGCATTGATTTTTTCCCTTTGCTACAAGACCAACAAGAAGATATTATTGAAAAAACACTTTGCCTGAAATGTTGGACTTGGAAAAGCACTAAAACTGTTAGCGACAATACCGAAACAAATCCAACATTTTCTACTCAATGTAAAGGCTTAACAAAAGCCAACCAGCGTTGTAAAAACAAAACATTGGATAAAAGTGGTTATTGCTATCACCATATATCACAAGCGGGAACTACTTTTCCAGCAAACAACAATATTGAAAAAAAGGCTACGCAAACCACTCCAAGCAAAAGCGTTTCCGTGCAATGCTCAGGCACTACCAAGGCCGGAAACCGATGCAAGAGAATGACAACGGATGCAAGTGGCCGATGTTACCAACATTAGCCTTTGAATGGTGCATGTTTTCATCAACACGCATGGCAGTATTAAAGAATCAACTTTTGAAATTGGCATACAATTATGTAATTTAAAAAAACTGCCAATCGCAACAATTAATTTAGTGTAGGCTGTAGATACAAAAAAACGAATATCGAAATTGCCTATAACAGAGCCAAGTAAGACCATTAGGCCTTTGGTTAGAAATACTTTTTCACATATTTGCATGAATAGCATACAATACCTAAGTTTGAAAAGAGAATAAAATATTAAACGTAAATAATACTTACTACTATGGCACTAGAAATTTCAGGAAAAGTTATTCATAAATTGAATAAAACAGAAGGTATCAGCAAAGCAGGAAAACCTTGGAGCAAACAAGAATTCGTTTTAGAAATACAAGATGGACAATATCCACGCAAAGTTTGCTTAAGTGTGATGAACGAAAAAGTAAACGAATTAGAACGATATAATGTAGGCGACACCGTGAAAGCCAGTTTAAACATCGAATCCAGAGAATACAATGGCAAATGGTATACAGATGTACGAGCTTGGCGCATTGAAGGAAATGCTTCTGCTGCTCAATCCGTATCTTCAGAAAATGAGTCGTTTCAAAACAACACAGCAGAGTATTCTGCTGATGGTGCCACAGACGACCTTCCATTTTAAGATT
>JBIINH010000124.1:0-7059 GCA_044337585.1 Bacteroidia bacterium | reverse complement strand
GTTGCTGTAGATAGTTCGATGGCATTTAATGACATTACACAGTATCACGCTTTGCAAATGACCTTTAGCAGCAAGCAAGATATTATTGGATTTGAGTGGAAATGGCCTGATTTTACTGCATCAGGTGTTAGGTATATTTGCAGAAAAAACTGGAATTACATCATCAGGGAAAAATCTCCCGAACATCCTGTTTACAAAATGAGGTTTATCGATTTTTATAATGACCAGGGAATAAAAGGTTATCCGAATTTCGAACTGAAAAGAATCAATTAAAGTATTTAAGTCTATAGGATAAGGCGCATTCCATTTTTATACTGCATATAAAAGGTATAGGATCAGTAGTTGTCCTGTTTTGTGCCGCTCCTATGGAGCTCAATTAGCATCAGTGAGGTAATAATTATTAATCTTTCGCTCCTACGGAGCTATATGAGGCACATACCGTCAAACCCATCTGTATTGGATAATTTACCGATTGCTATTACAATGATAAGTTTATGCTAATAATATAACTCCTGAATTTTTTACTGATTTACTGTTAAGTTTTTATGCTGAAGGGCTCATTGTTTATTGCATAAAAGTACAAAACGCCAAAGCCTAAATATTAATTACTTAAGCATTCGCAACCTTACTTCATTGATTCGCGTTTTCTCAACGGCCAATACGGTAATTTCAAACCAGTCAATCATGAATGATTCGCCACGCAAAGGAAAATTCCCGTGTCGGGCAAGTATATATCCGGCAAGGGTTTGGTAGTCGCCTTCGGGTATATTTAAATCATATTTATTGTTTAAATAATCTACATCAAGCCTGCCTGAGAAGATGAATTCTTTTTCACCAATTTGGGTTTCTGCCAATTGTTCTACATCATGTTCGTCTTCTATCTCACCAAAAATTTCTTCCATAATATCTTCTATGGTAACTATGCCGGCAGTAATTCCCAACTCATCTACTACCAATGCTACGCTTTTGCTCGAACGGGTAAACTTGTTCAGCACTTCGTTGGCAGCCATTGTTTCAGGAACAATCTCTATGGGAATCAATACCGACCGAATGCTTTGCGGATTTTTAAACATTTCTTTCTGGTGCACATACCCAATGATATGATCCACATTTCCTTGGTGAATAAGGATTTTCGACAAACCTGTTTCAAGAAATTTTTGATACAATTCACTTACACTATCTTGAATATTCATGCTCACCAACTCGGTACGCGGAGTCATGCACGACCTGATTTTGATATTGGAAAAATCCAATGCATTCTTAAATATTTCGGTATCTACATCTGCATCTTCTTCCAGGTCTTCCATGTTTTCGGTAATATAATTGTCGAGGTCTATTTTACTAAAAACAGGAGTGCTTTCATTGAACTGCACTTTAACGATATTGTTTAAAATTAATTTTGCCAGCCAGGTGATAAAATGAACAATAGGCCAAAATAAATAATAAAACAACAAGAATGGAACAATAAACAACCGCAATAAAAAATCAGGATTCAGGCGAAACAGTACCTTCGGAATAAATTCACCAACAACCAGTACCACCAAAGTTGAAAGCAATGAAGAAATGAACAAAAGCAAAAACCTGTTTTGTGAAAGAGCGGGTAATAAGCCACTAAGTTTAGGATCCAGAAAATCGGCCATATTCATTCCATACAAAACCAAACCAATATTGGTTCCCACAAGCGTGGTACTTATAAATTTTGATGGATTGGAAACAAATGGAGACAATAATCCCGCAGTATATTCCCCTTGCTTATTTTTTAGTTCAATAAGAAGTTTGTTTGCCGATATAAATGCAATTTCAATACCTGAAAAAAATGCCGAGATAGCAAGACTAATGATAATAATAGGAATAACTGTTTCCATGTTTGTTCAGCAAATATATACTATCAGTCCATATTCTTGTTTCAATGCGATAAGGATTGTTCTATATTAATCAGCGGTTTCTTAAATTTCCAAGCATACCAGGCAAGGTAAGCAAAGCAACAAACGCCTACCCAATAGCTTTGCTTGATGCCCAACAAACTGTCATCTGCCAATGTTCCCTGCAATAAACTGATGATGCCGCCACCCATTATCATCATAATTAAGAATCCCGAACCCTGTGTAACAAATTTGCCCAATCCGTTTATGGCAATGGTAAAAATGCAGGGCCAGAGTGTGCTGCAAAATAACCCAACACATATCACGGCATAAATACTCAGCATGCCATGAGTAAACATACTTACGAGTAAGGATAGTATTCCTAACATGGAGAATACAAGCAACTGGCGTGAAGGATTTCCCATGCAATAAAAATCAGCAGCAATAAGAATCATAATTGGAACAGCATAAACATAAAATATGCTCACATCCTGTTGCATAAATGCATTTACCGACAAAAATAATCCGAATGCAAGGTAGGGCATTACGAACCGGAGTATTTTGCGTGTTTCCATTCGGTTGGCAAAGGCATCAGCTGCACTGGTCCAGCGACCTATCATCAAGCTTGCCCAAAACAAAGATACATAAGGTGCTACTGAAGATGTAGGCATATTCAATTCTTGTTTCATCAACTCGGGCAGGTTGCTGGCTGTCGACACTTCTACACCTACATACACAAATATGGCGATCATCCCCAAAACGAGTTGAGGAAACTGAAGTGCACTTCCTTTTTTTGTGGTTGGCAAATCATCTTCTTTCATCATGGTATTTGGTACCGAAGAAAAATGAAGCACAATGGCCATTAACACAAATGAAGCCCCAAGAATAAGGTAAGGCATTTTCACGGCATTTAAGTCGGCAACTGTTTGTTCAGATTTGATAAACCCAAAGATGGCATAACTCACCAACAGGGGTCCAATGGTGGTACCAATATTATTGATACCGCCTGCCAAGCTAAGCCTTTGTGAACCGGTTTCCGGATTGCCCAATGCGATGGTTAACGGATTGGCTACGATTTGTTGTAATGAAAAGCCAAGACCAACTATAAATAAGCCGATAATCATTAACAAAAAGGAACTGTATATGGCAGCGGGATAAAACAGCAAGGTGCCAAAGGCAGATATAATTAAACCCAACATTAATCCCCGTTTGAATCCCAATTGTTCAACCAAATCTTGTTTTGAAAAATAAGCATAAGCCATATACAACAAGGAACCAACGGTGTAGGCTATATAAAAAGCAAAGGAAATCATTTGCGACTGCCATTGCGCCAAATGTAACGCATCTTTAAATACCGGTATCAAAATATCGTTGCTTGCAGCCACAAATCCCCAGAAGAAAAAAACGGTAATAACCGGAATGAGTTTAAAGTTTTGTTTTCCCATCGAATTATTTTTTCTCAAATGTGGGCATTTTTCTTGTACCATGTATGGAAGGCTTTCCACAGCAGGATAAAAATGCCCTCTTTTTAATCCGTTTGTATGGTGCAATAACCACTTATATAAATTCTGTACCACTTGGCAACTAATCTATATATTCGAATGGTAAAACAACCTTTATGCAAAACACTAAACTATTTATTCTGCTGTTGGGATTCAGCTTTTTTGGATTTAATACATGCAAAAAGTCAACACAAAAAGATAAATCAACGAGTAACAAAGCGCATTTTTCTAAGTTGGCTATCGGGGCCCCTTTAATCATCATTAAAAAAACAGCATAAAAGGCTTTCATGAACTTTGAAAAGAAAGAGCGTTTGTATTGGCTTTGCCAATTAGGAGGTTGGTCACTGTTTACCATCCTCGAATTGGCAAATTATATGATGATTGATGGATTTTATCCGCTATTGATTGTAAATGGGATTGTCAATATTTTTCTTGGAATTGCCATCACACATTTGTACAGGCTATTTCTTATTCGTTCGGCATGGCTCAATATGCCAAGCTATAAATTAATTCCAAGAGTAGCCATTGCTGTATTGATTATGTCAGGGGTGATGGCCGGTATCAATATTCCACTCGATTGGATTACCTATCCTATTTTTCGGCAAATTGAGTATAACCCGGCTATTGTTTTCAATTACCTGTTCAATTGGAGTAAGTATATTTTACTTTGGTCACTTACCTATCACTTGTTTCAATATTGGGAGCGTTCCCTGCAAGCTGAAAAAGAGAAATACCAATTAATTGCATCCATGCGCGATTCAGCGTATCATAATTTGTTGGCTCAATTAAATCCACATTTTTTATTCAACTCGCTAAACAGTATCCGAACTTTGGTAGATGTAGATCCGGCATCAGCACAAAAAGCCATCAATTTGCTTTCCGATTTGTTGCGCAATTCATTGAAAAACGGGAAAGAAAAAACGGTATCACTCAGCGAAGAATTGCAAACAGTAAGAAATTACCTTGCCATTGAACATATTCGGTTTGATGAACGCCTAAAAGTAATTGAAGACATTGATCATTGCGCTTTAGACACACCGGTACCTCCATTTTTGTTACAAACACTGGTAGAAAATGCGGTGAAGCATGGCATTGCAAAAAGCAAATCAGGAGGCACAATTTTGCTATCGGCTAAATGCTTAGATCATAAAATGCAACTATACATACGCAATACCGGAGCTTATCAACCACCCCTAGAAACAAATGGTGTAGGACTGCAAAATACCAAAGAGCGTTTGGCGCTGCTGTATGCAAATCAGTTTGATTTTGAAATTAAACAAAAGGACTCAGATTGGGTGGAAGTAATGATAGGGTTACCTAAAAATATAGAATTGATTTAACATGCAAAAAATTAGAGCGATTATCATAGACGATGAAAAGCTGGCTCGTGCCGGACTTCAGAAAATGCTTACCGCTATTGCTGATATAGAAGTAGTAGGTGAAGCTGCTAATGTAGATGAAGCCCTGCAACTAATAGACAAGTTGAAGCCCCAGCTCATCTTTTTGGATATAGAAATGCCGGAGAAAACCGGGTTTGATTTGTTGGAAGAATTAATAGATGTGCCTCATGTGGTTTTTACCACTGCTTATAACGAATTTGCCATTAAGGCCTTTGAGTTTAATGCATTGGATTATTTACTTAAACCCATAGCAGAAAATAGGCTGCATGAAGCGGTGCAACGCGTAAAAAAACAAATCACCTTAGATGAAAACACGGATGAAAAAACATTGGGAATACATGAACAGGTATTTATCAGAGATGGAGAAAAATGTTGGTTTGTGAAGTTGAGTGAAATCCGCATGTTTGAAAGTGTGGGCAACTATGCCAAAGTGTATTTCGGAAATTTTCATCCACTCATACACAAAACGCTTAATGCATTGGATGAACGCCTGAGTCCGCAACATTTTTTTAGGGCAAACAGACAACAAATTATCAACCTCAATTATATTGACAAAATAGAGCCGTTTTTCAACTCAGGTTTTTTGATTTATATGAAAGATGGCGCCAAAGTAGAAGTAAGCCGCAGGCAAGCGGTGAAGTTTAAAGAAACAATGGCATTGTAGTTAGAGGCCGTTTTCTGCACTTTTCATCACATCCCAACTGTGGTCACCCAGCAGTTTTACCGAGGCCACATATTTGCGGCTCGATTTGCTTTTTCCCCATTCATCAGGTCCAATAAGTGAAAGGGTATAATGATCGTTTTTTTCGTATAAATGGTAAACTTGATTTACAATAGGCTGAAAGCGCATGTCGGAAGTATAAATTTGTTCCGAAATTTTCAAACGATTCTCTATTTCCCGCACTTGTTGCATAATCAAGTCGGCCTGTTTTTTGAGCATGGCCATTTCCTGATTGGCATAGTGGTGCATGGCCTCCACCGCATTGGCCCGAATCTGGTTTTTGTCTTCCGGCCTAATCACAGGCGAGCCTATACTTAACGGAATGGGCGAGAGGCTTGCTTCTCCTTTATAACTTTCAAATGATGTCGGGTCTTTTTCGGAATCTGTCATACTACAAATAAACAAAGTATTGCGCTAATGTTTTGAAATGGCGTGTCAAATCGAAACTTTATCACTGAAAATACGTTTAATTTGCATTCATGAACCTAAAAGTTGAAATAGATAATAATTCAGGGTTTTGTTTTGGTGTGGTGTATGCCATTCAAATGGCAGAAGATGTGTTGGATGAAAAAGGCCATTTATACTGTCTGGGCGATATCGTACACAATGATGAAGAAGTGGAACGGCTCCGTAAAAAAGGTTTAAAAATCATCAATCATGACCAATTTAACGAGTTGCGTGACGAGCAAGTACTCATACGCGCTCATGGCGAACCACCTGAAACCTATAAGAAGGCTTTGGATAATAATATTGAACTCATTGATGCTTCTTGTCCGGTAGTGCTCAAACTGCAAAACAGGGTGAGGGATGCTTACAATGACAATGAGCAAATCATGATTTTGGGCAAACATGGTCATGCCGAAGTAATAGGTTTGAAAGGGCAAACAAATGGTGATGCCATTGTGATAGAAGAATTCAGTGAATTAGATCAATATGATTTGCCTAAAAAAATTCAGCTATACAGCCAAACCACCAAAAGCACCAAAAAATTATATGCCCTTAAAGACGAATTGCAAAGCAGGGGAATAGAAGTAGACTTTAATGACACTTTGTGTCGCCAAGTGTCTAACCGCGATGGGCAGCTAAGAGGATTTGCCACTCAATACAATAAAATCATTTTTGTTTCAGGAAAAAAATCGTCTAACGGACGCGTTTTATACGAAGTATGTAAAGAAGTAAACCCAAATACGTATTTCATTTCATCGAAAGAGGAACTTGATAAAAGTTGGCTCAATGAAGGTGATACGGTTGGCATTTGCGGAGCAACATCTACACCGCAATGGCAAATGGAAGAGATTAAACAAACCATACAATCATTTTAATTAATTATGAAAAAACCACTTTTTTTAACCGCTTCAATTTTGTGCATTTTGCTATTGACATCAGCCGCACTTACCAATCAGGTGCCGGCAAAGTTTCATGAGCTATCAATCAAAGCATTGGATGGAAAAACTACTATCAACTTTGCGCAGTTCAAAGGTAAAAAGGTATTGTGTGTAAACACAGCATCAGAATGCGGATATACACCACAGCTTGCAGGCCTTCAGAAATTGGCTGATACCTATAAAGATAAG
>JBIINH010000123.1:0-7080 GCA_044337585.1 Bacteroidia bacterium | reverse complement strand
CAATTCCGTAGATGATTAGAATAAAAAAAGCATATTCGCAACCGATTATGCTAAAAGTAAAAAAATCACAAATTCCAAATTCCGGAAAAGGTTTGTATACCACACATGCAATTAAAAAAGGAGAAATTGTTTGTGAATATGAAGGCGAAAAACTAACGTGGAAAGAGTGCCTGGCTCGAAATGAATCACAACCTGGCAAAGGTGCTTATTATTTTTATGTGAATGCTAAAAATTGTGTAGATGCTCAATACACACTTTGGGCATTGGCACGCTATGCAAATGATGCAGCAGGATTTGGACGTGTAGAAGGGTTGCGAAATAATTCGAAATACCAAGTTATAAAAAGCAAACCTTACATTGTAGCTACAAGAAATATAAAGCCGGGAGAAGAAGTATTTGTATCCTATGGAAAAGAATATTGGGATGCAATGAAGAGCTAATTTAAAAGTACCATTTTCAGAATACGTATATTTTCTTTTGGCCTAAAGTTTTTATCGACAGCTTCCAAAGCTATTTTATCTATAATTTGCATGCCACCAATTACTTCGCCAAAAACGGTATACTCTCTGTCTAAAAGGGGAGTGCCACCATCCATATTGTATGTGCTAACATATCCGGGTGGCGGATCAAAAAACATCGGCTCATAAATGGAATCAATAGCAGGTTGTAGCTGTTCCATGTATTTGGTTAGGCCCTCACTGTCACCTCTCAATGTAAAATCATCCATGCGGTTTTTTACACTATCGCTTTCCATAATTTTTTGAAAAAGCTGTACTTTCTTTTGCGCATTGATATTGTTAATCATTGTTTCTAACTCTTTTATCGAATATTTTCTGCCTTGCACAATATAGAATTGGCAACCACTAGAAGCTTTCTCTGGATTTTGGGTGCGCGCCATTGCCAATGCGCCACGTTTGTGCCATATATTTTTACTTATTTCTGCTGGTATGGTGTAGCCATTGTCGCCCCAACCTAACATGATGGTATCAGGCGCATTTTTAGTGGTAGGGTCACCGGTTTGAATCATAAACTCTTTGATTACCCGATGAAAAAGTAAACTGTCGTAAAATTGTTGCTTCACCAGTTTAATAAAGTTATCGCGGTGCAGTGGCGTTTCGTTGTATAATTTTACCCGAACAACACCGGCAGTAGTATAAATATCTACAATTCTTTCTTTTGGTTTGGCTGGTGAAGAATTTGATGAACTGCTTTTTTGCTGACCAAAAGCAATCATGTTTATAAGCATTAATGCGGTTACTAAAATTTGTTTACTCATCTTCATATTAATATGTATCCAATATTTCGTTTTCTTCAAAATAACGAACAATCAACTGTTTTATTAGGTTTTCTTGTTGCAATAGGTCGGCATAGGGAGGCTTATTTACCAATTCATAGTGTGGCCATCCATCCTTATCAATATCAGTGAGTTTATAGTGCCCATTGTAGCTAAGTAGTTTGCATGTAGCTATATGCAAAAGGTCTGTCTTTTCTTGTTTATCGAAATCCCTTATTTGTCCCAATTCATTCATACCAATTAAAAACAGAATGGCATTCATGTCGGGCTTTTTACCAAATTGCTTTTTCATTCCAAAAATAATTTTATACCACTTGCTTTTTACAGCATCCTCTAATTCTGTCATATGGTGCGAATATGCATAATCATTTTTTCAATACACGTATCAAGATACAAAGTTTGGTTCTTTCGTTGCAACTAAATGACATATAAATTTAATCGCAATTTTATATTTGAATGAGGGAAGTTTATTATTTTCACAATTTATTCATGCAATTAGTAAGGGTAATTATAGTGTTTTTTATTGTAGCTTGGTTTCTACCAACCTCTGCACAAGTGGCCGATAATTTTTCGGATGGGGATTTCGTGCAAAATCCACAATGGTTGGGAGATGATAGCTTGTTTGTTGTAAATGCAAATCAACTCCGAAGCATTGGAACAATCAGTAAGGATATTTCATTAAGTACAAGTGCATCACTATCTGCTGATATGGAATGGCAGTGCTGGCTTCGAAATGCATTTAGTCCCAGCACGCAAAATTTCAGCAGGTTTTATTTGATGAGCAATCAGCAGGATTTGAAAGGTTCACTAAATGGATACTATGTACAGCTAGGAGGTATTACAGGCAATGCCGATTCGTTGATGTTATTCAAACAATCAGGCACCACAAGAACCTTACTTATTGGCGGCCGCACGACAACGGTTTCAAAAACAAATAATATAGTTAGGCTGAAAATTACCCGTTCAGCAAATGGAACTTTTCAGCTATTTAGTGATACCACCGGTAGCTACAATTTCGTATTGGAAGGTGAGGCAACTGATGCTCAATTCAACAATGCTGACTTTATCGGTTTTTACTTTCGATTTACGACTACAAATGCATCAAACTTTTATGCAGATGATGTGTATGCCGGACCACCCATTGTGGATGTAACACCACCAATTGTTTCAGGTATAAATGTAATTTCCGCTTCTACACTTGCTCTTTCATTCAATGAGGCGGTTGATGTAATTACAGCAACGGATGTTTTAAATTATACATTAAATAATGGAATCGGAAATCCGATAAATGTTGTGATGCTTTCTGATACATCAGTTCTGCTTACGCTTTCACAAAATATGGTTTCTCCCAATCAATATACATTAAGCTTCAGCAGCATAAAAGATAGAAATAATAATACCATAGTGTCCAGTAGCATTTCGTTCACCTATTTTATTCCTGCTTACGGAGATTTGGTCATAAGTGAATTCTTCCCTGACCCATCACCGGTAGTCGGCTTACCCGAGCAAGAGTTTATTGAATTATATAATAACACGCTATTCCCAATTACCTTATCTGGTTGGAAAATAGCTGATTTGACAGCAGCAGCAACAATTCCAACCATTACCATCCCTGCTGATAGTTTTGTGATATTATGTTCTCCAACAAATGTAAGCCTCTTTCAATCTTTTGGTCGGGTAGTGGCTGTTTCAGGTCTCCCATCATTAAACAATTCAGGAGATTTAATATCGCTTCGCGATGCAACCGAAAAATCAATACACCAATTAACCTATGACCTTACTTGGTATGACGATCCAACAAAATCAATTGGAGGCTGGAGTATTGAGATGATAAATCCATTGGCATTATGCAGCGGGCAATCAAATTATATTGCTTCAAGCCATCCTTCAGGTGGCACGCCCGGTAATTACAATTCTAATTGGAATCGGGTTAAAGATACCATACCACCAGTTTTATTAAATATTAACGTGCAGACCGAAAACAGTGTAGTTCTCAAATTTAATGAAAAGATGGATTCTATATCACTTATTAATGCCATCATCTCAACAAACCCGTTTTTAGGCATCAATAGCCGTTTGGTAAATACGGATAGTACTGTATTGCTTGTTTCATTTTCAAATCAAATAGAACCTAATACGGTTTATGATTTAACCATTAAGGATGTAAAAGATTGCAATCAAAATTTGCTGCAAAGTTCAACATTAATTTTCACGCGATTTTTACCCGACACCGCACGTCAATTTGATATCCTGATAAATGAATTGATGGCTGATCCTGATCCGGTTGTTGCGATGCCAAATGCGGAATTTATTGAATTGTTCAATAGAAGCAACCGTATTATTTCACTTGAGGGATGGAAAATTCAAGACAATACAAGTACAGCAACATTGCCTTCTATCATTATCCTTCCGGATAGTTTTGTTGTATTATCCAGTGTAAGCAACAGTATGTTTTTCCAACAAATAACAACACACGCTTATGGCATACCCGGGTTTCCATCTTTAGGAAATGATGCCGACCAATTGGTTTTGTACGATCAGTCTGGCAAAGTTATACATGCAATTGCTTATACAAATCAATGGTACAAAGACAATGTAAAATCTCAAGGCGGGTGGTCATTAGAAATGGTTGACAAAAACAATCCATGTGCAGGTTTTGAAAATTGGCAAGTATCAAAAAATACCTTAGGCGCCACACCGGGCAAACGAAATTCAGTAGCATCATCCAATCCCGATACCAAGCAGCCGGATCTAGTTAATGCGCACCTATTAGCAAATAATAAACTTCGTATAACCTATAGCGAGTCTGTTGATACAACAGTTACTTTGAACAGACTGAATTATTCTATCAACGGACACAGTTTACCTGATAGTGTAGTAGGAGTTTCACCATTTTACAATGAAGTAATCCTTCATTATTCAGATACATTTCTTGAAAATGTAAAATACCGCATCGTGGCAAACGGAGTTAAAGACTGTGCCCAAAATAACATTTCACCACAGGACTATGCAGATTTTGCAGTTCCATTTCCACCTAATCCGGGAGATTTTGTTATCAATGAGATATTGTTTGACCCAGTAGGCTCAGGTTCTGATTTTGTTGAACTGTTCAACGTAAGTAATAAGGCAATCAATCTACAATCAATATACATAGCAAACGGAGATGACAGCAATCAGGTTAGTGATTTTTATCCTATAGCAGTAAATGGCTACACCCTAATGCCCGATGATTATGTTGTCATTACAGATAATCCTGAAAATATCAAACAACAATATACCGTAAATCAGCCCAATAAATTCCTTGTTTCTAACATGCCATCCTTTTCTAATACTGAAGGAGTTTGTCTTTTTATCAATCAGGCAGGGCTTCGTTTTGATCAACTAAATTATACAGATGAAATGCATTTTAAATTTCTGGATAATAAAGATGGCGTTAGTCTTGAGCGTATTCTACCATCAATGGAAACCAATAAAATGGAAAATTGGACTTCCGCATCTTCAAGTTCCGGTTATGGAACGCCAACGTATAAAAATTCGCAGTATTTAAAAGAAGCAACAGGAGACGATGCTTTAGAAATATTTCCTGAAACATTTTCTCCCGATAATGATGGGTACAATGACCAAATTAGTTTTACATATAAAATGCCCGCAACAGGATATGTTGGCACAATGAGGGTTTATAATAGTAATGGTTTGTTGCAAGCTGAGGTAATGCGCAACCAAGTTTTGGGAACAGAGGGAACGGTTATTTGGGATGGTGTGAATATAGACGGCAAGCCTTCAGCTATTGGAATCTATACTGTGTATTTTGAGTATTATAACTTACAGGGGCAAATGAATAAAGTAAAAAAAGCATTTGTACTGGCAGCTAAGTTGTAACATCTTTTGGCATAGCATTAATTGCCGGAATTACATTGAAAGGCTATCCTTAAGTTGACGCGGACAGCCTGTTATGCAATGCGGGGTATCGAACGTGTATTGAAATTGAATAGAAATGATGAAAATCTTAATTGCATAACGATAGATGTCACAGACGGCACGTCCGCGACAACAGGGGATCATTAATTCGGATGAATTCTTTTTTTTGAATATATCCGTGTATTGAAATTGAATAGAAATGATGAAAATCTAAATTGCATAACGATAGATGTCACAGACGGCACGTCCGCGACAACAGGGGGTTATTCATCCCGAAGAAAAAACCATCACCATTTATGTATTAACCAATGGAAAGTTTGTTGCAGGCAGAATGCTTACAGAAGGCGATTTGGCTACATCTAATGTATTGCCCGGATTTGAATTGGATATTAGCAAGCTATTTGATGCGGTAGAATAAAATCCCCTTTTTAGGTTTCATTACCTTCTACCAAATATGTACTTTTTTATAAGTTATTTTTTTCTCGCCACAATTGGTTAAATGACTTTTCTGCAATAACCGGAAATTGCCTGCGTTCGCCCCATTCTGTTTTAAAAAAAGACTTTAGCATAAAATTTTTGATAGAAGTTGACTTATTCATGTTTTTTCTATTCAACACAATTTTTTTCCATGTATACCACATGATGCCTTCAGTCTTTTTTGAATGACCACCACTAACACTGTCTCTGCGGGTTCTTCCAATATGGTTATGCAGGTCAATATTTACCGGGCAACTTTCAGTACATTTTCCACATAGCGGAGATGCGTAACTTAAGTGTTTATACTCATCCATGCCTTGCATAAAAGGTGCAGTAATAGTACCAACAGGTCCGTTTTGAGCAACTCCATATGCATGTCCGCCAATTGTTTTAAATACAGGACACACATTGCTACAAGCGCCACACTTGATACACGACAATGTTTGTCGTTGATCGGGCTGAGCAAGTAAATTAGACCGTCCGTTGTCAACCAAGATAATTATAAATTCAGAAGGTCCATCTACATCGCCCGGTTGCTTAGGACCAGTAACGGTATTGTATGTTGAAAGTGTTTGACCTGTTGCGTAAGTAGAAAGTAAAGGCAAAAAGGTATCAAGTTCATTGATTGTGGGGATAATTTTATCAATGCCTGCAAATACGATATGGGTTTTTGCAAATGCCATTGCCATTCGCACATTGCCTTCGTTTTCTGTAATGGATATCAAACCCTGGTCTGCAATCAGAAAATTTGCACCTGTAATAGCTACATCTGTTTTAAAGAAAGGCTCACGATAATGTGCTCTTATATCCCTCACGATATGTTCGGCATCAGCATCTATTGATACACCAATTTTGGTATTGAGCAATTCCGCAATTTCTGCCTTTGATTTGTGCATTGCCGGGGTTACCACATGCCAAGGTTTTTCTCCGGCCTCATCTACAATGTATTCACCCGTATCACTTTCCATGATTCTGAATCCCTTTGCCCGCACGAAGTCAGTGATGCCAAGTTCTTCTGTCAAGCTGCTTTTACTTTTCAGAATGTATTGAGGTTGAAGCCTTGTTAAGATGTTCTCTATTTCCTGACAAGCTTCTTTTTCATCAGCTGCCCAAAATACTTTACCACCTTTGCGCAAAATAGCAGCTTCAAATTCAATCAGGTATTTATCTAAATTTTCAAGCGATTTCCATTTGTAATAGGCAGCTCTTTCTCGTGCAAGTTTCAGATTGGCATATTGCTTTTTTGCTTCTTCATGTTGTATGGCATAACCTGTCATGAAATTATCTATACGGACATACTGCTCTTTCTGTGCAGCTTCTTTCTCAATATCCTTATAAAAATGTTCAGCAGGTTTCATTGAATTCAAAGTAAAGCATTATTTATCTTTATT
>JBIINH010000122.1:0-7129 GCA_044337585.1 Bacteroidia bacterium | reverse complement strand
TAAGATGGGGCCTGCTTACGAAGCGGCTTATAATTATCTTTCATCAAATGGATTGGTGATGAATACAAATAGTCCGATTAGGGAAATATACATTACAGATCCGGAGTTGGAAAACGATACCGCGATGTGGATGACTGAGATAGTTTTTCCGCTTGAGCAATAAAAAATGCCCTTCATATTGAAGGGCATTTTTTATATAAAAAGAATACGGTTAATTAAACACCGGTTGGGCTGTAGTATTTGTTGACGCAGGCAAAATAGGAAGCATACGTGCTGATTCAGGCAATTCACCTGTTAGTGATTCAAGAAATGCGGCAATATCATTCACTTCTGCTTCGGTAAGTTTTTTACCTAGCTGCAATTCACCCATGATGGATATAGCTTGTTTTAAATCCCAAATACTGCCATCATGAAAATATGGATATGTATGGGTTACATTTCGTAATGATGGAACCTTAAAGAAATATTTCTCACTTTCATTTTTGGTAATGGCAGAGCGACCTTCATCTTTGGTTTTACTGCCGGTTGCTTCCCAATAGTTTTTAGTAACGCCAAATTTCTGATAAAGGTTTCCTCCAAATGTAGCAGTCATGTGGCATGCATTACAACCTGAATTCATAAACGTTTCTAATCCCTTTTTTTCTTGTTCATTAAGTGCAGATACGTCTCCTTGTAAGTATTTATCAAAACGTGACGGTGTAATAAGTGTACGTTCAAATGCGCCAATGGCGTTGGCTATATTGGCATACGTAAGTGGATTTTCTTCTCCCGGAAATGCATTTGCAAACATGGAATTGTACTTTTCAATAGATTTAATCACACCAACTGTAAAATTTTCAGTGGAGTGTGCCATTTCACCTGGATTTAGGATCGGACCTTTTGCCTGCTCTTCCACATCGGCTGCGCGCCCATCCCAAAATTGTGCGGTATGAAATGCTGCATTTAATACTGTTGGCGCATTGCGGCCTCCTAATTGCCATTTGTGTCCGATAGAGGTAGGTAAATTATCAACTCCATAGCTTGCTAAATTATGACAGCTGTTGCAGCTGATAAATCCACTTTTTGAAAGGCGAGGGTCATGGTAAAGCATTTTTCCCAACTCAACTTTAGAGTCGTTTGTGGTATTTTTAGGATTTTCTGCTGTTGTTGGCAATATGCCAAACATGCCACTTGCTTTTTTAATCAAATCCTGATCTGCCTGTGGTAAGGTTGAAAGATCTACTGTTTTGTTGGTGTCGTTTGTTGTAGCAACAGGTTTTTGATCACCGCATGAAAGCATTGATGCATAAATGCCAATAACTCCAATTGCTGCAAAAGTTTTGTATCTATTTTTGTATTTCATTTTTGCTGATTTATTAATACAAACGTATAAAAAAGGTAGTTGTTTATATAACTATAACTAAATTTTATATTTGGTCTGTAATTAGCATGTCCCCACTCAATTTTAAATTACATACATTTGCCACGCAAAAAAATATACCATATGAAGTACGATATCACAATTATTGGTTCAGGTCCCGGAGGTTATGTAGGTGCCATTAGGGCAGCTCAGCTGGGTTTTAAAGTAGCCATCATTGAAAAATATGCCACCCTTGGAGGTACTTGCCTCAATGTTGGTTGCATTCCATCTAAGGCGATGCTCGATTCTTCTGAACATTACCACAATGCTGTACATAATTTTACTACCCACGGCATTGATGTAAAAGGTGAGTTGAAAGTGAACCTGAAACAAATGGTGGAGCGCAAAAATGGTGTGGTTAAAGTAACCTGCGAAGGAATCGACTACTTGATGAAGAAAAATAAAATTGAGGTGTTTCGCGGAGTAGGTTCTTTTGTAAGCAAAAATCAGATAAAAGTATCGGGTGAAAAAGGTGAACAATTAATCGATACGGATAAAGTAATTATTGCCACCGGTTCAAAACCTGCAACATTAACCGGAATTGAAATTGATAAAAAACGCGTGATTACATCAACCGAAGCACTAAATATGACCGAAGTGCCAAAGCACATGATTATCATTGGTGGAGGAGTAATAGGCTTAGAGTTGGGTTCGGTGTATGCACGTTTAGGTGCAAAAGTTTCTGTTATTGAATATACCTCAACCATCATCCCAACAATGGATGCTACATTGGGAAAAGAATTGCAACGCAGCTTACGCAAATTGGGTTTTGAATTTTTCTTTAGCCACAAAGTGAAATCAGCTAAAACAAAAGGCAAAGAAGTAACGGTTGTTGCAGATAATGAAAAAGGAGAAGAAGTAACCTTCACCGGAGATTATTGCTTGGTATCAGTTGGCCGCAAAGCTTACACCGAAGGTTTGGGTTTGGAAAATATTGGTTTAAAAACGGATGAACGTGGCCGCATTGAAACCGATGCACATTTAGAGACATCTATAAAAGGTATTTATGCAATAGGTGATGTGGTAAAAGGAGCCATGTTGGCCCACAAGGCAGAAGAAGAAGGCGTTTTTGTAGCGGAAGTCATTGCAGGACAAAAACCACATATCAATTACAATTTGATTCCGGGAGTGGTGTATACTTGGCCGGAAGTAGCAGGTGTAGGTGCTACCGAAGAAGAATTGAAAAAAGCAGGAAAGAAATATAAAGTGGGATCATTCCCAATGCGTGCATTGGGTCGCGCACGCGCCAGCATGGATATTGACGGCTTGGTGAAGATACTTGCTGATGCCGAAACAGATGAAGTGTTGGGCGTACATATGATAGGTCCGCGAGTGGCTGATTTAATTGCAGAAGCAGTAACAGCCATGGAGTTTCGTGCCAGTGCCGAAGACATTAGCCGCATGAGCCATGCCCACCCAACCTATGCAGAAGCTGTGAAAGAAGCTGCTTTGGCTGCAACAGGAAATAGGGCGTTGCATGTGTAACTCATCATCTCGATAACTAAAAAAGCCCTCGATAGAAATCGCGGGCTTTTTATTTGTTATTGAGTTAAAATTACTATGACTATTCTTCTGTTTTCTTTTTGCGAGGTGCACGTTTAGGTTTTTCTTCACCTTCCACAGCTTCAGTATTTGGTTCTGCTTTTTTACGAGCTGTATTCTTTTTTTCTTCTACGGGTGCTTCGCTTGTAGTAGTTTCAACAGCGGGTGTCTCCTCTGTAGTTTCTGTTGCTTCTTCCTCTATTGTGTTAATGTCAAATGCATTGTTGAGTATATGATACCAATTGATTAGTTTTTTTACATCACTGTCATACACGCGTTCACTTTCCAGTTTAATGGCATCAATTAAAAATTGACGCACCTTTTTAACATCTTCTTTGGCATCAGGTATAGATTTTTGGCTATGCACGGTTTTAAATACAACTGATAGCTTCATTTCTCCCTCAAGGGTATACATAGAAATGTCTTCCAGTACAGAAACCTTATCCTGTGACCCTGTTGGGAAACGTTTTTTGGTCTCATTAAGCGACTCAAGAATAAGGCCAGCCTTGGTTCTTCCCACAATCTTGTGTAATCCCGGTACGCCCGCAACAGATACAATCTCAGTTAATTTCATGTATGATAAGTTTTGTTAAAGGGTGGCAAAAATAGTCTTTTTTCTGAATGCAGAAACCTATTTATAGTTTGGTCCGTTTTTGTTGAATGATAGGGATTTTACTAATTTAGCCCCCTACAAAAATCAGATTATGGGTATTGTTGAAGTTTATAAGCCAAAAAATAAAATACGTATTGTAACCGCTGCAGCACTTTTTGACGGTCATGATGCAGCTATCAATATCATGCGCAGAATTATTCAGGCCAGTGGGGCAGAGGTCATTCACCTTGGCCACGACCGCAGTGCCGAGGAGGTAGTTGATACAGCCATACAAGAAGATGCCAACGCCATTGCCATGACTTCTTACCAAGGTGGACATGTGGAATATTTTAAATACATGCACGATTTGTTGCAGCAAAAAGGTTGTGGGCATATCAAAATATTTGGCGGAGGTGGCGGTACCATATTGCCCGAGGAAATTGAAGAATTACATGCCTATGGAATCACCCGTATCTATCATCCAGATGACGGACGTGCCATGGGCTTGCAGGGCATGATTAACGATATGCTGGAGAAATGTGATTTTGCAACGGGAACCAACTTAAATGGAGAAGTTAAACACCTAAAAGATAAAGATTACAAATCAATAGCCAAGCTTATCTCGGCTGCAGAAAATTTTCCGGAAACATTTACCACACATCACAATGAAATATCCAAAGGTATCTCCACGCATACCATTCCCGTATTAGGAATTACAGGAACCGGAGGCGCAGGAAAATCATCGTTGGTTGATGAATTGGTGAGGAGATTTTTATTAGACTTCACATCGAAAACAGTCGCCATTATTTCGGTTGATCCAAGTAAACGCAAAACAGGCGGTGCATTGTTGGGCGATCGCATTCGCATGAACTCGATTAAAAATCCGCGTGTGTATATGCGCTCATTGGCAACCCGTCAAAGCAACCTCGCACTGTCAAAATACGTGAAAGAAGCAGTAGATATAGTAAAGGCAGCAGGGTTTGATTTAATCATTTTGGAAACATCGGGTATTGGACAAAGCGATACCGAAATCATCGAACATAGCAATACCAGCTTGTATGTGATGACGCCTGAATATGGTGCTGCTACCCAGTTGGAGAAAATCGATATGCTCGATTTTGCCGACATTATTGCCATCAACAAGTTTGATAAAAAAGGTGCATTGGATGCACTGCGTGATGTGAAAAAACAATTCCAGCGCAACCACAAATTGTTTGACCAAAATCCGGACGAAATGCCCGTGTATGGAACCATTGCCAGTCAGTTTAACGACCCGGGAATGAACAGCCTTTACAAGGCAATTATGGATAAAATTGTTGAACGTACAGGCGCTGACCTTCAGTCAACCTATCAAATCAGCGAAGAGATGAGTGAGAAAATTTATATCATTCCTCCATCGCGTACACGCTACCTTTCTGAAATTAGCGAAAACAACCGCAACTACGATAAGTGGGTAAACCAACAAGTAGCCATTGCCGATAAATTATATGGAATTCACACAGCCATTGAAACGTTTACAAGCAATAAAAATACGGAACAAGGTTTGGTTGAAGCATTGAAAAAGGCTTATAAAGAAATTGAATTGAATCTTGACCCGAAGAACAAAGTTTTATTGGAGTCTTGGGAACAGAAAAAAGATTTATTCCGCAATGAATATTATGTATTCAAAGTGCGTGATAAAGAAATTAAAATAAAAACACACACCGAATCGCTTTCGCACTCACAAATACCGAAAGTTGCCGTGCCAAAATACAAAGCTTGGGGCGAAATTTTACGTTGGGCTTTGCAAGAAAATTTCCCCGGAGATTTTCCTTACACTGCAGGTATTTATCCATTTAAACGTGAAGGCGAAGACCCAACGCGTATGTTTGCCGGAGAAGGCGGACCCGAGCGCACCAATAAACGTTTTCACTATGTGTCGCAAGGCATGCCGGCTAAGCGTTTAAGTACCGCATTCGACTCGGTAACACTTTACGGAAACGATCCCGACCACCGTCCGGATATTTACGGAAAAATTGGCAACTCGGGTGTAAGTGTTTGGAGTTTGGATGCCGCAAAAAAGTTGTATTCAGGTTTCAACCTTGCTGATCCAAAAACTTCCGTATCCATGACCATCAATGGTCCGGCTGCCATTATCTGCGCATTTTTTATGAATGCCGCCATTGATCAGCAATGCGAATTGTACATTAAAGCCAATGGATTGGAAGATGAAGTGAACAAAAAAATGGATGCCATTTTCAAAGCAAAAGGCATTACGCGCCCAACTTATAACGAAAGCATGCCTGAAAGCAATGATGGCTTAGGCTTAATGTTGTTAGGTGTTACAGGCGACATGGTATTGCCTGCTGAGATGTACAACAAAATAAAAGCAGATACCTTAAAGCAAGTGCGCGGTACGGTGCAAGCCGATATTTTGAAAGAAGACCAGGCACAAAATACCTGTATTTTCTCTACCGAATTTTCGCTGCGTGTGATGGGCGATGTGCAGCAGTATTTTATTGACAATGCGGTACGCAATTTCTACTCCGTTTCCATCAGTGGTTACCATATTGCCGAAGCCGGTGCAAATCCAATTACTCAGTTGGCATTAACACTATCAAACGGATTTACGTTTGTAGAATATTACCTAAGCCGCGGAATGAACATTGATGATTTCGCGCCAAACTTATCGTTCTTCTTCTCTAATGGCATCGACCCTGAATATTCGGTAATAGGCCGAGTGAGCCGCAGAATTTGGGCCAAAGCCATGAAGCTGAAATACGGAGGCAACGAGCGCAGCCAAATGTTGAAATACCATATTCAAACATCGGGTCGCAGCTTGCATGCACAGGAGATTGATTTTAACGATATACGCACCACGCTGCAAGCCTTGTATGCGATTTACGACAACTGCAATTCGCTTCACACCAATGCGTATGACGAAGCCATTACTACACCTACCGAAGAAAGTGTAAGACGTGCTATGGCTATTCAGTTAATTATTAACCGTGAGTTAGGATTGGCAAAAAATGAAAATCCATTGCAAGGTTCATTCATCATTGAAGAACTAACTGATTTGGTAGAAGAAGCTGTGTTGAGTGAGTTTGATAAAATTACTGAACGCGGAGGGGTGTTAGGCGCTATGGAAACCATGTACCAGCGCAACAAAATACAGGAAGAAAGCATGTATTACGAAATGCAGAAACACACAGGCGAATTTCCGATTATTGGTGTAAATACATTCTTAAGCAGCAAAGGTTCACCTACGATTGTGCCGGCAGAAGTTATCCGTTCAACCACCGAAGAAAAAGAATACCAGATAACGATGCTGAACGAGTTGAAAAAAGGCAATGCCGAAAAAGGCAAGGAAATGCTTCACCGTTTGCAGCAAGTAGCCATCCACAACCAAAACATTTTTGCCGAGTTGATGGAAACCGTAAAATACTGCTCGTTGGGACAAATTACCCATGCCTTGTTTGAGGTGGGAGGGCAGTATCGGAGGAATATGTAGTTCTAAAATCTTTAAGACAATCTTAGAATTAAAATAGTTATGAAGTATGACTAAGATAATGAATAATGTTCTTACAATATGTGCCCTATGTATTTCGAATATACTT
>JBIINH010000121.1:0-7147 GCA_044337585.1 Bacteroidia bacterium | reverse complement strand
CAATGCGGCTTTGGGCTTCGCCAAACAGGAAAGCATCGTTGCGCAAGGCTGTGTTTTGTTTCGCAATATCAAAACCTAAGTTGTTAGGCATGGCACTTTCCAGCAAGCTAATGAACAATCCGCCTTCGCTTACATCATGTGCCGATTGAATCAAGTTATTGGCAATGGCTTTTGATGTGGCTTGTTGCACGGCAAATTCTTCATCGAGGTTAAATGCAGGGGCAGGCGAGAGTTGCACCTTGTGCTGCGAAACCAGATACTGAGATGAAGCAATATCGTTTTTCGATTCGCCAATCAGGTAAATCACATCTCCTGCTTGCTTGAAATCAAGCGTCATGTGTTTTTTGCCATCACGAATCAATCCCACCATACCAATAGTTGGAGTTGGGAATACCGCATCGTTGTCGCTGCTTTGGTTGTAGAAACTTACGTTGCCACCCGTTACAGGTGTATCGAATTTTTTGCACGCTTCGCCCATGCCTTTGATGGCATGCACAAATTGGTAATACACTTCTTTGTTGTATGGATTTCCAAAATTCAGACAGTTGGTAACGGCAGCAGGTTCAGCACCTGAACACACGAGGTTGCGTGCTGCTTCGCTCACGGCTATCATGCCCCCAACAAATGGATTGGCATGCACAAAACGGCTGTTGCAATCGGTAGTCATGGCAATGGATTTATCAGTTCCTTTTACTTTTACTACGGCAGCATCGCTGGGTGCATTGGTGGTTTGGTTGATGGTGCCCACCATCGAATCATATTGGTTATACACCCACCTGCGCGAGCAAATATTGGGATGTGCCGCCATGGATTGCGCAATGGTTTTTGCCTCTTCTATCGAACAATCTTTGATGGCGTTGATATCGAACTTGGCAATTTCGGCAAAGTATTTAGGCTCTTCATACTCGCGGTGATATACGGGAGCACCACCACCCAGTACCAAACTTTCGCCCGGAATATCAGCCACCAACTCGTTGTGCATGTAATACTGCACGCGACCGGTATCTGTTACTTCACCAATTTGCGCGTAGGTTAAATCCCACTTTTCAAATATGGCTTCAAACTTTTTCTCAAATCCTTTTTTCACAATCACGAGCATGCGTTCCTGCGATTCAGAAAGCAGAATTTCCCAGTCTTTCATATCTGCCTGACGCATCGGAACTTTATCGAGCCATACTTTCATACCGGTTCCACTTTTCGCGCTCATTTCGCTGGTTGAGCAGGTGATGCCCGCAGCACCCATATCTTGCATGCCCACTACACCTCCGGTTTCAATCAGCTCCATAGTGGCTTCCAGAATGAGTTTTTCCCAGAACGGATCACCCACCTGCACCGATGGCAAATCTTTGGCCGAATCTTCTGTAATATCTTTTGAAGCAAATGCCGCACCGTGTATTCCATCTTTGCCCGTAGCCGAACCATAAATATAAACCGGATTGCCAATTCCTTCGGCAATCGCACTAACTGTTGTACCCACTTTGGCAATACCCACGCTCATGGCATTTACCAGCGGATTGATATTGTAGCAATCATCAAAATACACTTCGCCACCTACGGTTGGAATGCCAAATGCATTGCCATAATTGCCGATGCCTTTTACCACGCCACGCACGAGCCATTTGGTGCGTTCGTTTTCAATATTTCCAAAACGCAGGGAGTTGAGTCCGGCAATAGGACGAGCGCCCATCGAAAATATATCGCGGTTGATACCGCCCACACCTGTAGCAGCTCCCTGATAAGGCTCAAGTGCACTTGGGTGATTGTGCGATTCGATTTTAAATGCACAAGCCAATCCATCACCGATATCAATCAATCCGGCATTTTCTTCACCCGCTTTGGCCAGCATATTTTTGCCTTCACGTGGCAAGGTTTTTAGCCATACAATGCTGTTTTTGTAAGAGCAATGTTCGCTCCACATTACCGAGTAAATACTGAGTTCGGTAAAATTAGGAGTGCGACCTAATATTTCTTTTATCTTATCAAATTCTTCGGGTAAAAGACCGAGTTGTTTGGCTTGTTCAACGGTTGCCAGGTTTTTGTTAGATACTTGTTCGCTCACGGTTGTGTTTTTTGGAGTGGCAAATATGCTGATATTTTGCCGACTTGCCTAAAAAGTTCATATCAAATTTACAGATCGTATGTGCACATTTTTAGCGAATTAACTTATTGTTGCACAAACACAATCAATTCATGCGTATCAAATTATTTTATGCAGCTGCACTTTTTCTGAGTTCAGTTTCGCTTTTCGCACAAACAACCTTACCTACAAACTGGAACTTTTCGAACCCGGCAATTGATAATCCGCCTGCAGGCTGGACAGTCAATAACGAGTTATCGGGTTCTACGGGCGGGCGAACTTATAGTTTTGGTAAAGGCGATAATATATCATTAAGATTTGATGCACAAGGAGAAAATTTAGTCATACAATTTGCTGAAAAACCTGGAAATGTACGTTTCTATCTAAGTCCTCAAAATGCAGGTAATCCATGGGCTGGAAAATTTGATATGCAAGAAAGCGGTGACGGGGTTAATTGGACAGATAAATATACAATTACTTCAAAATCTGCAACTGCAACCAATTTTAATGATCCGGTAATCGTACAGGCATTATCACAGAATACACGATGGGTTCGATTTATTTTTACAACTAAAACATCAGGTAATATTGCTTTAGACAGTATCTTAATTTCTCAAGCGCCACCATGTACGTGTCCGGTCATAGCAGTAAAATACAATAATGTGCAACAAGCAGATGGCGCTACCTTAATTACCGGCACACAACAGACATTGAATTTTTTACTAGAAAATAAGGGGTCTATTGATATGATGACAGTAGACAGTATAGAATTTGTAGGTGATGCAGCTGCAGATTTTTCAGTCATACAAAAACCAACCACGATCAATGCCAATTCTAATGGCAATTTGCAAGTCAGTTTTTCGCCAGCAGATAATGGTTCTCGCATTGCATTGATGCGAATTTATACCAATGATCCCGATAAAAATCCATTCACTATAAGGTTGTATGCAATTGGTGGAACGCTGGCTACTGAACCTGTACAACAAGCAACAACATTTTTGGCTCAAGATATTCGTACATATGGATTGACACTTAGCTATCGTCATCCATCAACAAGGCCCGAGCAATACATTATTTTACGTAAAGCAAACAGCGCAATTACAGAATCACCTGTTGATGGCACTACTTATCAGCGTGGGGATTATATTGGGAATGCACAGGTATTGTTTATTGGTACAGATACTATAGCCATCAAACCAACATTTATTCATGCCAATTCAACGTATCATTTCAAAATTTTCTCATTTAATGGTCCTGCAGGATTTGAAAATTACTTGACCAACAATGCTCCTGCAAGCAGTGTAACTACAACAGGTAAAAATGTTGGGAATTATTATGCAGGCATAAATTCTACCGCATCCAATTTTGTAACAACACTCAGCAACAAAATAGCCGCACATGATACCGTATTTTATAGTCAATATATTCCGCGCTTTCTGAATCCTTTTATTACACGCGATACCACACAGGGAAGAAAAGTAGTAAGCTGTGTGTACACCGGGTTGCAACATGTATACAATGAACCATTTTTGTGGTGGACAGGTACAAATAGTGGAACGCTAACACGAGAACATACCTATGCACAAAGCTGGATGCCAACCCGTAATCAATTTGGTGGATGGCCAAATGATAACAATGGACGTGAATTAACTGAATACAATGATTTGCACAATTTATTTCCTGCCAATCAGGTTAGTGGAAATGCGGTGAGAAGTAATTTGCCATTTGGAGAAATTGTAGGCACACCTACTTATGTTTCGCCAACAGGTTTAGGTAAAAAAGGATTGAATGCTTCAGGTGTAGAAGTATGGGAACCACGTGATGAACAAAAGGGAGATTTAGCACGTGCACTTTTTTATATGTGTGCTGCATACAATGGATTACGCAGTAACACGTGGACATTGCCAACCAATCAGGATCAGTCCGTATTGAAAAAATGGCATTTTCAGGATTTGCCCGATAATTGGGAAATAGCCCGCCACGAGTTTATTGCATCTTTACAAAACAACCGCAACCCGTTTGTAGATAGCGTGAACTTTGTATGTAGAATCAATTTCAGCAATATGACATGGATTGCCAACCCGGGAACATGCGGAATAAGTGAGCCACTTATTCAGATACAAGAACCAATGTTGGGAACCATATGGACAGTGCAAAACACTCAGAATTTAGTAAAATGGAGCAGCAATAACATCGATTCAGTAATTATTGATTTGTATGTTAACGATACCATGTATGTGAATTTAGGAAAAGCATTATCAAGCAATGGATCGTTTGAAACTGTGGGAGCAAACTTACCGGTATCCAACCAAGCTAAAGTGAAATTGACCGCAACCAATCATAATTATTCGGTTGTTAGTCCTGAATTTTTAATTCAAAATTTAGGTTCGGTAAATGATGTTCGGAACCAACTAAACATTGCTGTTTACCCAAATCCATCAAATGGAATAATACAAGTTGTTTCACCACACGCAGCAATATCTAAACTAACCATTACCGATATTACAGGAAAAAGAATCATGAGTTGTGAAAATTGCGATGAAATTTCTATTCAGGAAAAAGGAATTTTCTTTGTTGAAGTACTAACCGAAAAAGGTATATCCATACAAAAAATAGTGGTGCAATAGCACCATTATTTTAGGATTTTCTTTTCCATTATTTTTTGTTTGTTGCCACTTTTTTTTAACGCAACAAGACATTCATATATATTTTTAGCTTGCTTATTTTGCAAATCGCAATTTTATAAGTCATAGTTTATTAAATTAATTTTAATGTATTGCCAAATTGTATTCATTTAATTAAGTTTAAAGCCCAATTATAAAATTATTAAATACAATTTATATGAATCAACAAGTACACAAACTAAAATCATGGAAGGCAATTTTGCTTTTTCTTTTACTTGGTGTGGCCAATGTGCAAGTTAGGGCACAGGCTACAATTACTGTAGGTAATGTTACCGGACAAAACGGAGCGAACCTACAACCTTGCCCTTATGGAGCGTGGTTCTCGCAATCCCGAATGCAGTACACAATTACGCCAACTATGCTTAGGCAAGCTGGGCTAAAAGGTCCTGCACTTATTAGCAGAATTGCCTGGAATGTAACCAATGTCAACTTAGCAGGGGTGCACCAAAACTTCCGTATCAGGATGAAACATGTTACAGATTCGGTATTGCCTGCAACAGCATTTGATACAGCAGGTTTAGTTACTGTTTTGAACCCTTCCGGATATACACCGGTAGCCGGAATTAATACACATGTTTTTAATACCCCGTTTGCATGGAATGGCACTGATGTTATTTTATTTGATGTTACGCATGATAATGGCAACAATAGCTACACAGCAACCCCACAAATAGACATTAGCACCAGATCATATAATTCATCACGCCAAAGCTGGTCCGATACAGAAACTGGAATCCTTGTTCAAAACCCAACAAGTACTGCCTTTATTACTTCATATACAAGCGTGCCTGTTACACAAATAACCTTTACCTGTTTAGGACCGCAGGCAACTTTTGTAGACTTATTAGTTAACCAACCAATAACAGCAGGAACTACAATTGGTCAAACTAATCAACAAATATTAAGAATGCGTGTAGCATCAACAGGTGGAAGCACTATAAATGCAACTTCATTTAACCTAGCCACAACTGGTAGCACACTAAATAGTGATATTGCGTCAGCACGACTCTACTCAACAGGACTTAGTTCAACATTTAGCACAGCAAATCCTGTAGGGGCACAGTTTTTAAATCCTTCCGGAGCATTTACCATAAATACCACAGTTCCTATTGCATCAACTTGTGGCTTAACCGATATTGATACAAGCTACATTTGGTTAACTTATAATATATCAAATACAGCTGTAACATCAAATATTGTAAATGCAGCAGTAAATAATATTACCATTGCAGATACTGCTCGCATTCCTGTAACTACTGCTGGCCCAGGCCGAATGATTGAACCTCCATTAACAGGTACATTTACTGTTGGATCTACCGGAAACTATACAACAATAACCAACGCTGTGAATGATTTAATTAGTAGGGGAGCAAGCGGACCTGTAACTTTTCAGTTAATTGATCCGGAGTACTCTGCTGCAACAGGTGAAATATTCCCTATTACAATTTCTCCTTATGGCGGTATGTCTGCTACCAATAATTTAACTATCCGTCCCGCAGCATCTATCAATCCATTGATTGTAGGAAACAATGCGACCTCAATTTTTATCATCAATGGCGTACGTAATTTATTGATAGACGGAAGGCCTACTCCTTTAGATATTACCAGAGAACTAACTATCGAAAACCAAAATACAACTGCCAACGCAACTGTAATCAGGTATATAAACGATGCGGTAGGCAACAGGCTTAGAAATACCATAATCAGATCAGCCAATACAAATACCAATACATTTACTCAGCCCGTATTCGGTGCAGTGTATATTGGCGGAACCAATTTGGGTCTAGCAGTTGGAAACGATAGCATCCGAATCGAAAACAATTATTTTGCCCGATCAAACAATTTACCTTACACAAAGGCAATTGTTTCTGATGGGCAATCGGCTATTTTCCAAAACGATGCCATAGTAATTGATTCAAACGACTTTAACGGGTTTACACAAAATGCCATTTTTGCAACGAACTTAGCTTCGGGTAATGGCAGTAACTGGCGTATCAGAAATAATAATTTCTACGATACCGCTACCACTACATCAACTAATGCGATCATTTGTATTGATTTTAATCCATCTACAAATTCAAACTCAAATAACAATATCATCAGCGGGAACTTTATTGGGGGCAATTTGCCACAGGCACCAACAACTGCCGGCAACCGTTGGTTGATTACAAGTTCAATAGCATTTACAGGTATTCGTGCATCTGGTGGATCCATTACAGGAACAACGGTTACTAACAATTTCATTCGCAGCATACGTATAATGAATACCGCAAATGCCAATTTGCATACAGGTATTACGGCTGTGAATCCGGGGGTAGCTATTGTTACCAATAATACCATTGGAGATTTGGCAGATACCAACAGTATTTTCACCAATACAAATGGT
>JBIINH010000055.1:0-13139 GCA_044337585.1 Bacteroidia bacterium | reverse complement strand
TTGGGGATCTAAACTCAACCACCTACCCAATCTGCTATTGTAAATACGCGCTCCAAAATCAAGTGCATTCCCCTCTCCATACACCTCATTATCTGTTTCCTTACCATTGAAGTGGAAACGATAGGCCAAATATGCAGTTAACGAATTGGTAGTATGTGTGGTAGCAGGGCGCACTATTAATTTATTTAGCTAATCGAAGCTAAGGAAAATCGGGTGGTATGCAATTTTAGGTATATACGATGCGACAGTTCTGATAACTAAAGGAATGCGCCTAGAGTGGGAACTAATCTTACTCACAGATGAACTCTCCTTCAAAATTTTGAATAAAACTTTTATTTGATTTTTTATGGTGGAAAATAATCTCACCCCAATACAAATAGTTACCTTTTTTTATAGGAACAATCTCAACAAATATTTTAGAGAAATCATGTTTCCAATAAATATTCATTGGCAATTTATCATGTGCTGAAAAAATAGATTTATTTTCTTCATTGTTCAAATTCTTAATTTTTAAATCAAAATAATTAATTTCATAAGATGAAAAGTTTCTTGGACCTTTCCACTTTATTAAAGCAATAAAAGTATCATTAATACTTATGTTCTTTCTTAAAGGTTCTAAATACAGTTTTCTGTATTCTTGCACTAAAATACCTTGATTATTAAATTCACTTTTATAAAACAAAGTATCATTAGTATAATACTCAATTGCCTTTAAATTTCCATTCTCAAAAAAATAATAAGAATAGCCATCATTATTCGTAGTATTTTTTTTATTTAGTAAACTTTCTAATTTCCCACTTTCATAATATGTCACTATGCTTCCATTTATAACCCCATTTTCAACTATGCTCATGGCCTGTACGTTACCATTATTATAGTAAATAGTATTTGGTCCTTCAATTATACTATCATTACGAATCCATTTTTCAGAATAAATTATCCCGTTTTCATGATATTTTGTAATTTTCTTATATGAAGTGTCAATACACCCATAAAATATAATTGCAAAACAGGTCATAATATAAATTCGTATGCTCATTTTTTCTTATTTGATTGTTGACTCCTTATTGCTTTGCGATAAGCATATCCGGTAGTAAATCTTCCAGTTCCTTTAAAAGTTTTAGTTGTTGTTATTACTTGAAAAGTTGAATCTCCATTAGGTTCTACTCCTCTTTTGAATTCTTCATCTTCATCCTTATAGTCCACAATTAATTTATTATGAACTTCATTGGATACTTTATGAGCATCATTTACATTTGAATTTACTTCTAGTGCTTCAATAGTAGGATCAATCCAGTCAGCATCTGTAGGTTTACTAGGTTTGTATCCTTTATTTCCATTAATTAACCAAGGCATGGACAATTTAATTGCTTCTACAGCTTCAAAAGGAATTACATCAACATCCATACCTGGGGTGGCTTTTCTAGCTCCACCGATTTTTCCTCCATTTTCACTACTAAACATTATTCCCCACCTATTTTTTAACCAATTGAAAGAGTTTGAAATAAAATTACCTATACGTTTTAATAATGAACTTGTATTCTTTTCAGGTTGACTATAATTGTCTGGTTTTGGTATATTCACTTCAACTTCCGGCATTTCATACGGATTATCATTTGTTCCTTTTCCACTTTTAAACCCTGGATTTTGTGCTGTTCCTTCCCCCGGTTTTGGCTCCTCACCTTCTAAGCCCAACGGATCAATAAATACTATTGGGCAATTATTAAACGTAGCGTATGGTGACAAACCTGCATACCTTGCTGTCATAGGATCAACATTCCATCTTCTACCCAATCTACTATCATATTGCCAAAACTCTGCGGTGTATGAATTTCCACTTCCGGCTACCTCATTATCGGCTTCTTGTCCATTGAAGTGGAAACGATATGATGCCATATGGTTTAACTTATTGATAGATAGCGGTATGTAGTTTAATCCAAAATTCATATATTTTAATATTTGAAATAGGTCATTTCAAAAATAAGTTAAGTAAGCATAACATGTGGTATCATCTTTAATTTTTACACTTCATAATCCACCACGCGTCTCTCACTTCGTGCTTCTGCAATAAATGGCATAATTGCTGCGTGTAATGGATGTTGCTGATAATTGGCAAGTGCATCTTTGCTTTCAAAAGTAGAGTACAGCACAATATCTGCCGACTCGGCTGAGTGCAAAAAGTCAATACCAACTTCTATTTCAATCAGTCCTTCAATTTTCCCTTTCAGGTTTTCTAATTTTTCTTTTATGGCCATTGCATTTTCATCTTTATTCATTCCGTTGGCTTCTTCTTTCAGTTTCCACAAAACAATGTGTTTTATCATATTCGTCTTTTTTTACGAATGTATTGAATATTTTCGTATGCCATGTCGTTTCCATTAATTGTAATTACAGGTCCTACAGCTGCCGGAAAAACCAAACTTGCCGCACAACTTGCATATGCATTAGGTGGCGAAATCATTAGTGCTGATTCACGGCAAGTTTACCGTGAGCTAAATATTGGTACAGGTAAAGATTATACTGATTATACCGTAAACGGGCTACAAATTCCTTATCACCTTATTGATATTTTATCACCTCAAGAGCCGTTTTCGGTTTATGATTTTGTAGCGGCATTTGAGCAAGCCGAAAAGCATATATTGGCCAATGGACACCACACAATTATTTGTGGCGGCACCGGCATGTACCTTGATGGGTTGCTCACGGGTTTTAGTTATTCGGGTATTCCATCCAGTTCTGATTTCTTTAATAGTTTGCATGATTTTACCCAACAGGAGCTTATTGATTATTTTAATCAACTGCCTCATACAGCCGTTCACCAAACCGTTGATACCTCAACCCGAAAACGCATCATCAGGGCAATTGAAATTGCTACGTATTTGCATGCACATCCTGAGTTTCAATTTAAAGCAACACCAAACAGAGAGGCTTTGATATTTGCCATTTCATTGCCTTTAGAAGAGCGAAGAAACAGGATTGATATGCGTTTGCATGATCGCTTAGCCAATGGATTAATAGAAGAAGCCAAACATGTATTGTCAACATACGGACGAGAAAAAATGATGTGGCTTGGACTGGAGTATAAGTACCTAACTTTATACCTTGAAGGAGAGCTTACGTATGAAGTGATGGTAGCTGAGCTATCAAAAGCCATTAAGCAATATGCAAAACGGCAAATGACTTATTTAAGAGGGATGGAGCGCAAAGGAAAAATCATACATTGGATTGATGGCATGATGCCTGTGGAAAACCAACTTAATGAGGTATTGAACGTATTGAAAGCATATAAATGAAAACGGGAATAATGCGGTAATTTCAGATAAATATTAAGTCAAAATCTATTTTAATATTGTTTCTTTGCATCGTGTCTACCTGCGGTTATATATGCCCTCAATGCGAAGGGAAAGGCCATACAGAGGATGGTGAAATTTGTAATTGGTGCCAACCTGATGAGCCCGTTTCGGGCAACACAGATGAAGAATGGATAGCAGCCGTTCATGAAGGTTGTGGTTGTTCTGATAAATAAAATGCCTAAATTCGATTAAATTATTTTCATATGAAAAAATTAATACTGGTTATAAGTTGCATGTTTTTAATACAGCAAATTTCAAAATCGCAACCAATTTGCGAACCTGATGTGGCTATTGGACAGGCCTATCTTTATCCGGCAAAATTGCCATTTGCGATGGCAGGATATTATTATTCGCAGGTACTCACATTTCGGGTTCCAAAAGATACGGTTGTGATATATCAAAGCATCGAAGTACCTGCTACCGTTGATTCGGGTCGGGTTTTATACATCGGGGGCATTCCTCAGGGGTATGCATACGCATGTAATTTAGCTTCTTGTACATGGCCGGGTGGTTCGCTGGGTTGTGCCTTGCTTCAGGGAGTAAGTGACAGTGCAGGTTCGGCAGTAGGCGAGTACCCAATCAAGGTCTACATTGGCACATGGTTTAAGGCAGCAGCTACTAATTTTTATCGAATTGACTCGAGTTCAAGTTATACGTTTAAAGTTTTGCCATACAATGGCGGATTCGAAATTTCCAAAACAGAAATGTTGAAGGTTTTTCCAAATCCGGTTTCGAGCAAACTAAATATTGAATTGCGTGACATTACATCCAATAATAATGTGCTTACAGTATATGACATTACAGGTAGGGTAGCTTATCATAAATTATTTGATAAGCCTGCTACATATTTAACAACTGAAAGTGTAGATGTTTCGCAATTGCCAAAAGGCATTTATTTGGTGTTGCTGCAAACCGAACAAGGTAATAAGCAACAACGGGTGGTTGTGGAATAACTACAAGGTAATACGCACCTGAAGGTTAAAATTTCGCGGCTGGTCAATACGTGCTGGTCTTATGGCATATTCTCTGTTCAACAAATTGTTTACCAGTATAGCTACCGTTACCTGATTGTTAATGGAAAATCCCGCACGAATATTATGTACCCAATCTCCGTTATCTATATTTTCATAAAATCCTTTTAGTCCGGGAACAACCGTATAAAGCGGTGCATCTATTTTGTCATATACACTGTAATAAAATGTGCCATAACCCAACATCCAGCGTTTATAGCTTAGCTCCACATCAGCTTTTACCAAATGCCGGTTGCGATAGGGGAGTATGCTGTTGAGCATTGCCGAATCCAATCCGTTCATTGATTTGAAAAAATTTTGCATGTAGTTGCCTGCATTTTGTAACGAAGGTTCTTCGGTCAAATCAACAGGGTAAGTAAAGGTGTAGCCGCACAATGAGCGGATGCCAATTTGTCCAATTCTTCCATCAGTTTCCAACGTAAACTCCATGCCTGCAGTGCGTGTTAGGGGAATATTTACCGACCTAAAGCCAATAAGCCCGGGCACTGAAATAAATGCAGGAGGCGTTACAGAATAGTCAATATAAAATGAATCTTTTCTCCATTGCGAAAACCGAAACTCAATCAGATCTTTGTACTCTTGCCAAAAAAATGCGTAATCTATACTTGCATTAAATTCACCTATTTTAAAACCTTGTTTGATTCCAATTTCAGTATACCACCCCGTCTCACTTTTTAATCCCGGATTTGGAAGGATATTTAACCCCCTAACATTGTCCTCTACAAACCTTTCACCCACGGTAGCAAATCGAAATCCTTCACCATAAGTTGCCCTAATAAAAGTACGTTTGGCTGCCTTGTAATTTACTCCGGTTCTAAACAAAGGGCCCGGTGAGTCTTCAATATTACCTATTGCATTTACTTCATATCTAAGGCCCGCACTGGTATTAAACCTTCCTTTGCTAAATTCGCCTTGTGCATACACAGCACCACTGTAGCCTACTTGCCTACCCGGATAAACATTGCCTACTGATTGCATAGTGGTAAGGTAACTTCCCGATACGATGGAAAAACCACTGGTCCAATTTCTACGAAAATTAATATCAAGTGCACGTTGTGTTGCTACAGCATCTTCTTCATCAGGAAAAACGGCTTTGTCTACAAACCTTCGGATGGTGTAATTACGCATCCGCACACTCAACGTGTAATTGCTTCGTGAGTATGAAATATAAGGATCAATTGACCAAATGCGGTAAAAGTCTTCGCCTGTGCTGCCGCTAAATGGTCTTAATATATTTGAGTCGGCATCTTCCCAGAGGAAAAAACGACCACCTTTTTTATACATTAAATTGCCACCAATGCCCACTGCTAATCCAGGTATAGATTTAAATCGGTAGCGAGTTTTCAAATAGGTTCTTGCCCTAAATTGGTCGTTTAGTTGAAGGTGATTTCTATTTGCATCTATATTTCCGCTCCAAATAATGTCCCATTGTTTTATTTTTTGTTTGTGGGAAAAAAACATTCCGCTATTAAATGGTTGCGAAGTCCTTTCCCACCAAGCACTGTAAGACCTACTTGGATTGTCTGTTATACCCTGATAAATTTGGATACGTGTTTGTGGTTTGTTGGTAGCCCATCCTGTTCGCACGCTGATGGTGCCGCTTGATGCTGATGAGCCATAGAGTACAGATGAAGGTCCTTTAATTACTTCAATATTCTCTGCAGCTTCAATTGGCAATAAATCCCATTGCACATCACCTAAATCGGCACCCATCATGGGCATGTCATCAAGCAATACCATTACCCTACTTCCTACATTGTAACTCCACCCAACAGCACCTCGTATAATGGCCTGTCCTTCCACAACACTCACTCCAGGTACACGGTTGAGTACATCACTTAAGGTGTTAGAATTGGTATTTGCTATGAGGTAAGGTTGAATGGATGTTATGGAAACAGCCTCGGTAGCAATTTTGCGCTCTTGCCTACTTGCTGATATCACCACCCGATCAAGCTCATTGCTTGTTTGTTCCATTTCGCAGGTAATATTTATTCGTTCATCATAGCCAATGCGCACCTTACGTGTATATAGTTTATATCCCGTTTTGCTAATTTCAAGTGATACCGAACCAGCTTCTATTTCTATCTTAAATAGCCCATTGCTATCAGCAACTACATATGGTTTTCCATTGAGTTTAATATTGGCAAATCCAATTACCAAGCCAGTTTGCTGGTCAATAGCTTTTCCATTTATCGTACCTTTTTGGGCATAGGCACATTGGTACAACCCTAGCCAAAAAAGACATATAGAGAGTATAAAAATGGACTTCACACACATTAAATTTATGCCACAATATAAAAAAAATTGCAAACGATGCTTTCCAAATCTTACCACATCAATACTTTTGTGTACAGTAACATTTAAAAAACAAGATTATGGAGGCTGAAATTAGGGGTAAAGAGAACATACATATTTATCTGTGGTTGATAAAAGACATTAGTTGGTTGCTTGGCTACAAATGGCTGGGCACGGCCATGATATTGCCTACATTGGTTTTGGCTGGATATATATCGTATGTTACCCGTAAAAATCCGCTTCAATTTTGGCCTAACTTAGCAGTATGCTGCTGGATTTCGGCTAATGTGAATTGGATGTTGGGAGAGTTTTACCTCTATAATTATAAACCTCTTTCAGCTATCTTTTTTGTGATGGGGTTGCTTCTGATGTTGGTCTATTTTAACAGTTATGTAAAGTATAGGGGCATTTTCGCTAAAAAATCGTAGTCTGTTTTTGTAACATCAAAACAATTATTAACTTCGAGCGGTTAAAAAATAATTAATCCCAAATAAGCACATAAATCAATATACTATGGATCAAATCAAGAATAAATTTTCAGAAAAAGTACTCCCTCAATTAGCCGAAATGAAGGAGTTTTTAAAACAAAACGGAGATCACACACTAGGAACTTACAATGTTGATGCAGTAGTTTCAGGCATGAAGGGTATGATCGGTTTGCTTACCGAAACATCACTGCTTGATGCCGAAGAAGGAATTCGTTTCAGAGGATATAGCATTCCTGAATTGAGCGAAAAGCTGCCAAGACTAGAAGGAACTGAAGTGCCGTTGCCTGAAGGATTATTTTACTTGATGCTATTTGGCGAAATACCTACTTACGATGATATGTATGAAGTAGGAAGTAATTGGACCAAGCGTGCAGTAGTTCCTAACCACGTATTTGATGTAATTGATGCATTCCCATTAGGTAGTCATCCAATGACACAATTTTCGGCCGCTATCATGGCAATGCAAACAGAATCGGAGTTTGCTCAAGCTTACCGAAATGGCGTAAACAAAAAAGAATATTGGGAATATGTGTTTGAAGATGCAATGAACCTAATTGCACGTTTACCGCGAGTGGCTGCTTATATTTATCGCAGAAACTACAAAGGGAATGTACATATCGAGCCAAAACCAAAATTGGATTGGGCAGCAAACTTTGCCCATATGCTTGGCTATGGCGACAATGATGGATTTAAAGAATTGATGCGTTTGTATATGGTAATCCATGCAGACCACGAAGGTGGTAATGTGTCGGCACATACTTGCCATTTGGTGGGCTCAGCCCTTAGCGATCCGTACCTTGCATTTTCAGCAGCCATGAATGGACTTGCAGGCCCGCTTCACGGATTGGCAAACCAAGAAGTAATTCGTTGGGTGCTTGAGTTGCAAAAAGAATTGGGTGGAGGCAAACCTAGTAAACAACAAATTGAAGACTACATAAACAAAACGATGGACGAGGGTAAGGTAGTGCCTGGCTATGGACACGCAGTTTTGCGCAAAACTGACCCTCGTTTCACTGCCCAAATGGAATTTGCCAAAGCGCATATGCCAACTGACGAATTGGTGAACATTGTATGGGATGTATATGATATTGCACCTCGAGTTTTAGGCGGTATCAAAAAAATTAAAAATCCTTGGCCAAACGTAGATGCCCATTCAGGGGCATTGTTGGTACATTATGGTATGGTAGAATACGATTTCTACACGGTTTTGTTTGGTGTGTCAAGGGCATTAGGCGTCCTTGCTTCACTCATTTGGGATCGCGCGTTGGGATTGCCTATTGAAAGACCAAAGTCAGTAACACTTGAATGGATTAAAGCCAATATTGAAAAATCAAAAGCATCTGCTTAATTTGGTCAAACGACTTACATATTTAATCATCACAGCCGGTCTGATCGTTTTTCAAGCCGGCTGTGGTTTTTATTCTCATACCGGAGCATCCATACCTCCCGAGGCCAAAACATTTTCAGTGGCTACATTTCCTAATTTTGCTCCTATAGTGGCGCCTACATTGAGTCAAATTTTTACTGAAAAGTTGAGGCAAAAATTTATTAATGAAACACAATTGAAGCTCGCCCAAACTGATGGTGATTTACAATTTAGTGGAAAGATATTGGAATATAGAACGGAGCCAGTAGGTGTTCAAGGCAATCAACAAAATGCAGTGAACAGGCTTACAATGGTTGCAGAAGTAACATTTGCAAACCTAGTTGATCCTAAGAAAAATTTCACCCAACGCTTTACCAATTTTGTTGACTTTCCTGCGACACAAAATTTCTCTGCAACCGAAAATGAGTTGATTGCAAAAGTAACCGACATGATGGCAACCGATATATTCAATAAAGCAGTTATTAATTGGTAAAGGTATTTTTAAATCAGTTTGGCCAACAATTCAGCTGAATGTGTATTGTTAAACAAGGTGCTTAATACTTGAGCACGTTCCGATATCATTTCTTGTGTGAAAGGCAATGCCCTTAAACCCTCAATTTGTTTGATAAAATCTTCCTTATTTTCAGCAATATGACACAGTTTTTCCACTCCAGTATTGCTTACCATGCACTTGTTGGCAAGCACGTGCCTTCCCTGATACAATACATTAATTAGTTTCAACTTGATGCCTGTGTCTTGGAATGTAGGAATGATATTGATATGTGCATCTTTTATTTTATTAGAAATTTCTGTAGTGCTTGAACCTTCAATCAGCGAAACATTGGGCGTATCTTCCACCATTGATTTTAGTGCTTGTGATGGTGCATTACCTGCTATTATTAGCGGATAATTTAGCTTGCTAAAAATATGCTGCACCAAAAATTTTGCAGCTTCATCATTTTCCCCAACCGATAGGTTTCCATGATATAATGCATATTTACCTGTTCCTTCAACGCATTCTGTTTTTTTATTTGCATGAAAGGGTGGTAAGTATTTAGCTGTTGTAAAAATAGCTGATAAATATTTTTGGTCGTTAGCCGAAATAGCCAATAAATGGTTTGCATAATGCAGTATCGATTCAAATTTTTTCAGCTGGTATGCCTCCCATTTAAAATAGATTTTTTTAAGTAATTGACTTTCTACAGTAGCCAACTTCTCGTAATAATGGTGTTCAATATTGTGCATCCTTACCAACTTATTTCTGTTTTTCAATTGAGGATGATTCAACAAGACACAACTATGCAAGCCTTCAAACAGAATAGGCGCATCATCTATGAGTAAGTTGGTTAGTAATTTAGCGTCATTGCGGCTGCTTACAATGTAAGGCAATGAAAAATTTATATGTTTGCTTCGGTGGTAATAATACACTTCATCGCAAAATTGGAGCAATGTATTATCACGTTTCCTACCATATTCATATGCATGAAGTGTGACGCGGATGCCAATTTCTTTTAATGATTTAATTTTATAAAACACATCGATGGCTCCGCCATAATTAGGTGGATAGGGATTATCAAAACTAACGATATGCAATTGCTTCATTATACAACGAAATAAGTATTTGTTTCTCGCTTTCCCAATTCAACACACTAGCAGCTTGATGGCAATGCAATACTGTTTTGTTATAATCTTCATTATCGGCAAACCAATCATTGCAGGCATTTACAATAGCAGCGGTATCATACGAAATAAGTTTAGCCACATGATATGTATTATTTAAAATTTTGTATTCAGGAAATTGGCTGCAAAGCTGTGGAATGCCTGCCTGAATATAGTTGAAAAACTTATTGCTAAGTGAGTAGTAATAGCTCAACCCATCTGCTTGTAGTAAGTTCAGCCCAATGGATGCATTGGCTGTGATTTCGTGCATGGAATCGGCATCCTTATAGCCGGTAAATATCACTTTGTCAGACACATTTAATTTCTGTGCAAGCGCATTCAATTTTGTATACAATGGTCCATCACCAATAATAACAAGTTTTGCATCTATAAATTGAATGGATTCAATATACAGCTCAAGACCTCTGCCTATATTTAGGTCGCCTTGGTAAACCAAAATTTTTTCGTTTAGTGATTTTGTTATGTTCGCTTTTTGTGAAGGCATGTTGCGAACCACTTCAAATGGGGTCTTGTATTGCACACTTAGCTGTTCGGCCAATGATTTAGAAACAGTATAGCACCTCTCAGCTTGCGGAATGCAACATTTGCCAATTATATTCCAAATAAATTTGACCATTTTTCGATGAGTAACTTCTGGTACTTCTGTAAAAAATTCATGTGCATCAAACACAAAAGGCCTGCTTTTGATAATGGCTACAAGGCAATTGGGTGCGATGGTATCTAAGTCGATAGCACCATATATATCGGTGCGTGTGCATAGCAACACAAAAAACAACCGGATATTGTACTCGGCATAAAATAAAAATCCACTATTGAAAAAACAGCGAATTCGTTTTTGCGCAAAAGTTTTCTTACTGAGTATCGCTGACTTTTTTGTTTGCCGCCCAATTAGTGTTATTTGATAACCATATTCGGCAAGTGAACTACAAATGCGTATCATACGCTGATCGTGAGTTAAGTCGTTGGTGACCGTAAATGTAATATGCTTTTCTACATTTTCCATTTTAGTTGCTTGGCGGTATTGTATTGCAATTTATCATTATCAAGTAAAAACGAAACGGTGTCGGTAATTTCAGCTGCTTTAAATTGTTTAATGGCAGCGGTAAGCTCCTTTACTGTTGGTTCTTTCTCTGTGCATATATTTTGTATAAGGCCTATCAAGAGTTGAAACCTTTCTGATGTTAATCCAGTTTTTTTCTGTGAAATGCAAATATCACATACGCCACAATCTGTTCCTCCGTATTCATTAAAATAAGCGACTAATTTTTTGCTTCGGCACATGGCTATGTTTTCTGCATAGTCAATCATGGCATTCAATTTTTCGATAGCTGTCTGCTTGCGCACCTGCACCTGTTTTAGTGCCATGCCCAACTCATCAAGTGGTATTCGCCTATCTACAAATCCAACTTGAGGCAAATCTTTTTGTGGTAAATATTCTAGCAGTTGTATTTGGTGCAATTTGTCAAGGTATTTAATTATGATTTCCTTCTTACTCTTCGATCTCTTCGCAAGTAAGTCTTCATCAATCCTTACATAATTGTCAAATAACCCCGCATAGCTTCGCAACAATAGTTTTATGAACGGATCGTATGCAGGGTGTTCAACTTGAAACTTGTAAAGCATGTTCATATTACAAAGCATCCGCACACGAGATGGTTCAAAAAATGACTCTGTTAGTTGAATCAGGCTACATTGTTCAAGCACCTTTAAACTGTTGTAAGTTTCAATTGGTTTCAACTTAAATTTTTCACACAAATCATTAAGCTGCAAGTCATAAGTGCGGTCACTTACTTCGCCCAATGGAATGCTGTAGTAGTTGCAAATAGATTGATAGGTTTTAATAAGGATTTCTTTATCGGGATAGCTTAAGTTTAATTTTTCTAGTGCTTGATGTTTGTCGGCAGGGTTGTAAAGCAACACACAATACGATCGTTTCTCGTCCCTTCCTGCTCTACCTGCTTCTTGGTAATACGACTCCAATGATTCTGGAGGTTCGATATGTGCAACAAGCCTCACATCGGGTTTGTCAATACCCATTCCAAATGCATTTGTGCACACCATGATTCGGGTTCTATTTTGTATCCAATCTTCTTGTTTTTTATTTCTCTGCTGATGGGTAAGACCTGCATGGTAGAAATCGGCTTTGATGTGATGGTTGGCAAGTACTTGAGCAATTTCTTGTGTTTGCTTTCTATTGCGTACATACACCAATCCGGTTCCCGATACTTTGTTGATGATGTGAATGAGCCTATTCAGTTTGTCTTCGGTTTCATTTATCACATAAGAAATGTTGGTGCGTTCAAAGCTTTTCAAAAAAAAGTTTTGTTTCTTGAAACGTAGTTTCTCTTGAATATCAACAACTACTTTTGTGGTTGCACTTGCCGTAAGAGCAAGCACGGGCGTATCTTTTGGAAGCAACTCACGCACCTCAGCAATATCTAAATACTCAGGTCTAAAATCATATCCCCATTGCGAAATGCAATGTGCTTCATCAATTGCAAGTAGGTTTACATCCATTTGTTTTAGCCGCTCGCGAAACAAATCAGACTTTAGCCGCTCAGGAGAAACATACAAAAACTTGAAGTCGCCATGAATGCAATTGTCCAATGTATAATTGATTTCACGATACGTCATGCCCGAGTAAACTGCTGCAGCCTTGATATCTTTTTGTTTCAGGTTTTCAACCTGATCTTTCATTAATGCAATCAAAGGCGAAACCACAATACAAATTCCATCTTTGGCCATAGCCGGCACTTGGAAACAGATAGACTTGCCTCCTCCAGTAGGCAATAGCGCCAAGGTATCTTTCCCATCTAAAACAGAAAGGATAATGTCTTCCTGTAGCGGGCGAAAAGCTTCATAACCCCAATATTGTTTTAGTATGTTAAAAATCGAAACCAATGATTAAGGTTATATAATAAGGCCA
>JBIINH010000081.1:0-9680 GCA_044337585.1 Bacteroidia bacterium | reverse complement strand
CTTTCATCACCAACTTGCGGTCGGCACGATTGGCAAGCGACTCATTATGTGTCACAATTACAAATGTATGGCCAAATTCATCACGCAATTTGAAAAACAAATCATGAAGCTCAGCTGCATTTGCTGAGTCAAGATTGCCTGAAGGTTCATCTGCAAACACCACAGCAGGTTTATTAATCAGGGCTCGTGCCACAGCAATACGTTGTTGCTCTCCTCCCGACATTTCCGAGGGCTTGTGTTGTGACCTGCCTGCTACATTTAAAAATTCAAGTAATTGCATAGCCCTTGATTTTATTTCAGCATCATTGTGCTTGCCAATCCAACCTGGCATACACACATTTTCTAAGGCCGTAAATTCAGGCAACAAATGATGAAACTGAAATACAAAACCTAAATCGGAATTTCTAAAATCGGCCAATGCATTGCGATTAAGCTGATGTACTGCTTTGCCGTTAATATGCAATTCGCCCGAATCGGCATTGTCAAGGGTGCCTAAAATTTGCAATAAAGTCGTTTTGCCTGCACCACTGGCACCTACAACTGATATAATTTCTCCTGATTTTACATCAAGGTTTATTCCTTTGAGCACGGGCAGTTGCCCATAAGACTTATAAATATTTCGAGCTATTATCATGTGGCCGTGAATATATTGTAAATAAAGCCAAAATAATCAATTCAACGTACTTGCAAGTGGCCTTATCGGCTATATAAGCCTGAACATTAGGCATAAGTTGGTAATATATTGTATAAACCTATTGATTTACAATAGATTTACTTGTTTTGCCTTGTAGCTTTCACAATTTAGGATAAATGGATTTATTCCCTTTCATTATTGAAGAATAAACCTATTTTCGCACGCAAAATTTCATAACAAAACATGAATATACATGAATATCAAGCCAAGCAGATTTTGAAATCTTTTGGCGTTGCAGTACAAGAAGGCATTGTAGCCGAAACCGCAGATCAGGCTCATGAAGCTGCGTTAAAATTGAAAGATCAATTTGGAAGCGATTTTGTTGTTGTTAAAGCACAAATACATGCCGGTGGTCGTGGTAAAGGTACCATTCAAGGCAAAGATCAGCGTGGTGTGGCAGTTGCAAAAAATGCAGATAAAGCAAAAGAAATTGCAAGCAATCTTTTAGGTGGAACATTGGTTACCATACAAACGGGTCCTAAAGGTAAATTGGTAAGCAAGGTATTGGTAGCCCAAGATGTTTACTACCCAGGCTCAATCGAACCAAAAGAATACTACATGAGCGTAATGCTTGATCGCTCGCAAAGCAAAAATATTATCGTGTATTCTACCGAAGGTGGTATGGATATCGAGCATGTAGCAGAACATACGCCTCATTTGATTCACAAAGAAACAATTGATCCTGTTGTAGGCTTACAAGCATTTCAAGCGCGCAAAATTGCATTTAATTTAGGATGCGAAGGCGAAGCGTTTAAACAAATGGTAAAATTTGTAACAGCACTTTACACAGCTTATGATAAATCTGACTCAGCGATGTTTGAAATCAACCCGGTATTAAAAACCTCGGATGATAAGATTATTGCAGTGGATGGAAAAGTGGCAATAGATGACAGCGCATTATACCGCCATCCCGATTATGCTGCCATGCGTGATGAAGCTGAAGAAGACCCAACAGAAGTAGAAGCAGGTAAATTCAATCTAAACTTTGTGAAATTAGATGGCAACGTAGGTTGTATGGTAAATGGTGCAGGTTTGGCTATGGCTACCATGGATATCATTAAACTATCAGGTGGCGATCCGGCTAACTTCCTTGATGTAGGAGGTTCGGCAAATGCTACTACAGTAGAGGCAGGTTTCCGTATTATCCTTCAAGATCCGAATGTGAAAGCTATACTTATCAATATTTTTGGAGGTATCGTTCGTTGCGACCGCGTTGCTCAAGGTGTGGTTGATGCTTACAAATCAATCGGTAATATCCCTGTGCCAATCATCGTTCGTTTACAAGGAACAAATGCAGAAGCTGCAAAAAAATTAATTGACGAAAGTGGATTGAAAGTTTACTCAGCTATCGTACTTAAAGAAGCTGCTGATTTGGTTCAGCAAGCTGTAGCTGGGAAATTGTAATTTCTTTATACACCAAAAAATAGAAACGCCTTTCAGCAATGAAGGGCGTTTTTTTTTATTTAGCCAACTCAGTTGAAATACGTAACGCGCATATTTGAATTGGTAGCGCAAACACTTTTATATATATTTCCACATGATTCTGGAACTTCATCCGAAAAATCCCAACCCACGCGACCTCAAGAAAGTGGTGGAGATACTTCAAAAAGATGGCGTAATCATTGTGCCTACCGATACCATTTATGCAATGGCGTGTAAATTAGATAGCAAAAAAGCAATTGAAAAAATGACCCGTATTTCGGGAAAGAAATCAGAGAAAATAAACTTTTCACTTTTGTGTGCTGATTTATCACATATCTCTGAATATACCGCAGTATTGGATAAGCAGCTCTTTCGGTTGGTGAAAAATAATTTACCCGGCCCCTTCACGTTTATCTTACACGCCAATAAGCAAGTAACCAAGTGGTTTGATAGCAACAAGAAAACAATAGGCATTCGTGTTCCCGAAAATGTAATTGTTCAAACCCTTGTTAAAGAACTGGGAATTCCACTTGTTGTTGCAACCATTCATCATGATGATGAAATTGTGCAGTATATGACCGACCCTGAAGAGATACATGAAAAGTTTGAAAACCGCGTTGATTTGGTTATTGATGGCGGCCCCGGGGGAAATGAACCATCAACCATTATTGATTGCACCGACACAGAGCCCGTTATCATCAGAGAAGGAAAGGGTAAATTGGCATAATCATCATTTTTAATTATACCCGGAAACAGTTGATGTACTACCCGCTGCCAAAGTAAAACTGCTTATGTAACTTTTGTGGCAAAACAGAACTACTCGAATACGCACCTTTGTATCATTAAAATTAAATAATATGCATACTATAATTGATGTAAGAACCCATGAAGAGTTCATGGGCGGACACGTAGCGGGAAGTATCAATATTCCACTTAATGAATTACCAAACAGGTTGGATGAAATTAAAGCGATGAAACAACCCATCACACTATGCTGCATGAGCGGTGGAAGAAGTGCGCAGGCAACTGCATTTTTAGCCTCATATGGTGTGAATTGTGAAAATGGCGGAAGTTGGTATGATGTAAATTATTTGGTTCAACAATTAGCAGAACAAACAAAATAAAATGATACAAGCAATAAAAAATTTACTGGGCCTTGGTCCAAAAGTAGAAATGAAAGAATTGGTGCAACGTGGAGCAATCATCATTGATGTTCGCACACCAAGCGAATACAAGGGAGGACATATCAAAGGTTCCATCAATATTCCTTTACAGAACTTAGAAAGCAACTTGTCTAAAATCAAAAAAGCCAATCCCGTAATCACGTGTTGCGCATCCGGTATGCGAAGCGCTTCGGCAAAAGGTATGTTAAAATCAAAAGGATTTGAAGCATACAACGGTGGCTCATGGTCAGTACTAAAAAATAAAATCAGCTAATGTATCAGATACTTCAACGTGTTAAAACAGGATGGACTTTTACCCGCGGATTATATGTAGTGATGGGTGCCATCATTATCATACAGGCAACCATGGCCGGTCAGTGGGTAGGTATGTTTTTAGGAATTTATTTCCTATCGATGGGTGTTTTTGCATTTGGTTGTGCAGGTGGCAATTGTGCCGTGCCTCCGGTAAAAAACAATGCTGCTCCCAACACAGTAGATGTTACCTATGAAGAAATAAAATAATACAGACATGACAAAAACCAATTCATTTTCAGAACTCATTAAATCAGACAAACCGGTATTGGTTGATTTTTTTGCAGAGTGGTGTGGACCTTGCAAAATGATGAAACCTATTTTGGAAGAATTGAAACAAAGGGTAGGAGAGGATGCTACCATCGTAAAGATTGATGTAGATAAAAATCCCGCATTGGCTTCATCATTACATATACAAGGTGTACCCACGCTGATGCTTTTTAGAAATGGAGAAACCAAATGGCGCCAATCAGGCGTATTGCAGGCTGCTCAGCTTGAACAAATTATTGCTCAGTTCAAATAATCGATCATTAACTTATCGGTTAAACAACTTTAACTGCTGCAAATCAAGGCAATGTTTATTGCAGCACACTTAGCAAATGCCATATGGAATTAAAATTTCACTCCCAATCCCACGTATATTAGCCTGCCATCAGCAGGCAACAATCCGGGTCCTGGATATCCTCCGGCTCTACGCGTGAAATATGCAGTATTGGCAATATTATTTACACCTGCATTAGCATTTACAAATTTTCCTAATTTTATTGCTGCGCTAAAATCCCATATCATGTAAGATGGAATAATTCCGTTTTGTGCATTTGCAGTAGGTGCAAACGTATTTTTGGCGTCTGAGTAAGTTTCACTCACGTAACTATTTTGAATGGTTGCCGAAAATGTTTTTATTCTATACGTCATGCCTGTTCTGATAATTATCTGAGGAGCATTTTCAACCCATTTGTTGGTTAGGTCTTCTTTCGCATCAGTATTATTCCATTGGGTGTAGCGCGCATCCATCAGACAGGTAGTATTGAAGATAGAAATATTTCCCCATTTGCTGTTAGCTAAAAATGCAGTTGGTGTAAATTCTATATACGATTCTATACCTTTTGATACAGAAGTACCAATATTGGTTCGGTAGTTTACATTGTTGCTTACCAAATATGTACCTATGCGATTCTTGTAGTCAAGATAAAAAATACCCAGATCAAAATTTAGATAATTTCCAAAATTACCTCTATATCCTATATCAATATTGTAACCTCTCGCATCTTTTAAATTGGCATCAATACTATCGGTTGGTCTGTCAAGTGTTAAGTCGGTGAAAAGCACAGGACGGTATGCCTGAGTAAAATTAGCATATACATTTGTTGAAGCAGAAGTTTTGTATTGTGTACCAAATCCTAAAAGTGTAAAATTGCGTGTACTGCTTTGATTATTTGCTGTAGTTCCTGAAATTCCTTTTGATGTATTCTTAAGTTGTTCAAGTCGAATCCCCATTGTGAAACTTAAATGTTTATGAACCTGAAACAAATTTTCAGCAAAGAATGCAATATTTTCAGTTGTATAATTCAAGTCGCGGGAGCGTGTAGTTGATAGTTCATTAAGTGAAAATTCTGTACCATTATCTCCATTGTTATTCCTTATTCTGTCTGTATTTCCACTGTAATACCGTGCACCCATAGAGAGGTATTGTTTTTGTTTTCCAGACATGTAACTCAGTAGATAGCGTATTTCAGTACCCCAGTTTGTGTATTTATCAATATCAATCTGGCGATTTGCATACTGACCGGTTGTTGAGTTGATAGAGTCAGGGATATTTATGGCAGACATAAAACCAATGCTATTCCGTTCACCATACAGTCCGAATATTTTTACATTGATGTGCTGCTTTTCGGAAATTTTGTAATCAGCTGTGATTGCAGGAATATTCCATTTTAACTCAAACCAATTTCGGTTACGTGTAGAAGCCTTTGGGTCTATTTTAAATAAACTATCCGTTGTACCTCCGGGTTGATGTACCAATTGGTTCATATAAGAATATTCAAATTGAACTTTTAGTTTTGAAGTAAATTGATATCCGAAATTCACAAATCCATTCCAGGTAGTATAGTCGTTATTGTTACGCCATCCGTTGGATTTACGGTAGTTGATATTGGCATAGTAACTAAATTTCTTATAGTTACCGCCTATTGCATTAAAGGAACTGAACATGCCATAATTTCCTAGTGTTTGCATCGATTCAACACCAAATTTCTTTCCACTGATAGACCGCTTTTTGATATAATTTACAACGCCACCAAATTGCGGGCCGTATTGTAATGATGCAGCACCTCGAATAATTTCTATACGCTCTAATGATTCGACTGATGGAGTGTAGTAAGCTTCGGGATATCCGAAAGGATCAGAGCTGATATCATATCCGTTTTGACGTGTATTAAATTCCCACATACGATTTGGGCTTAATCCGCGTGCTGCGATACCCATTTGTACACCGCTCCCATCACTTTCCCATATTTGTATACCGGGAACTTTAGCAAAAAGTTGGCGGCTATTGTTTTGTGCAAGATTGGCAGATGATGTACTTAAACGAACCACCTCATTTTTTTTTGCGGTGTATATCACATTGTCTTTTACATCAGGCATTCGTTCTATTTGCTTATTAATATATCGATCAGTAATGGCAACTTCTTTCAACTGAATGTTTCGTGCCATTGTGATGATATCAAAGTCTAGCGTTTCATCTTCTTTGCTAATGACAAATACATTTAGCAACACGATTTGTCCTCCAACTTCCGTTTTCAATTCATAATTACCAATTAATAAGCCTTCAAATTGGAATGCACCACTTTTTTGTGTAATGGCTGATTTTCCATCACTAAGATAGAGCGTTTGGCCTGATACCGCTACCCCGATATCGTTTTGTAACTTGCCAATAACCGTTGCTGCAAATGAAGCCTGTATGAGTAGCGATGCCAGTAACGTAAAGGAGAAACGTGTGATAAATATATTGCCCATAAAGTTGATTTATGAGGCAAACATAGCTAAAATGGAATTAGTCTAAATAAAAATAGTATGATATTTATCAGTTGTTTATGTTAATAAATAGTTTCCTATTCAATATCCCAAGTATCGTAAAGCAGGTTGATAAACCTATTCTCGGTTTTCTGCATGTTTTCGTCAGCCATCACAACTTCCATAGCAAAGTGGGTTATGGTGTGCCTATCGTCAGGGGTGCTAATTGTATAGAAATGTTGGGCAATTTCAATGAAATGATTTTCACGTTCTTCTGATGGGAGAGCCCTTAAAAAAGCTTGTTCTTTAATGAGATCAATATTGTCATTAAAGTGATCGTTAAGGTAATCAATCACTACATCATGCTCCGATCCTTGAAGTTTACCATCAGCCAAAGACAATAGCATCAATAGGTGGAAGCCAGCCTCGGTTTTATTAAGTTTCTTTATAAACTGGGTTTGCATAGTCAAACGATTTATTGCGATAAAGGTAATAAGTTTTGAAAAAGATGCAACTATAACTTGTCTTAAAAAGTATGTTTGCAGAAGAAATATTATACCATGAGCAACGATTCTGAAAAATACGGATTTGGCACACGAGCCATACATGCAGGCCAAGAGCCTGACCCAACAACGGGTGCAGTAATGACACCCATTTATCAAACATCAACCTACTGGCAAGAAAGTCCGGGCAAGCACAAAGGCTATGCTTATGCACGTGGCAAAAATCCAACACGTACGGCATTGGAAAAATGTCTTGCTTCGCTTGAAGGGGCAAAATATGGTTTATGTTTTAGCAGTGGAATGGGAGCAACTGATGCGGTCATAAAATTGCTTCGTCCGGGTGATGAAGTAATAACCGGAAACGACTTGTATGGCGGAACGTACCGTATGTTTACCAAGGTATTTGCCAATTACGGAATCAAGTTTCATTTTATTGATTTAAACGATGCGCAGAATATCAGCAAATATATCAATGCCAATACCAAACTCATTTGGATTGAAACGCCAACCAATCCCACCATGCAAGTTGTAGATATCCAAGCGTGTGCCATAATTGCAAAAGCCAGTAATATTACCCTTGCAGTTGATAACACATTTGCCTCACCTTATTTGCAAAATCCACTTTCTCTTGGTGCAGATATTGTGATGCACAGCGTAACCAAGTATTTGGGCGGCCACAGCGATGTGATAATGGGAGCACTGCTTACTAGCAACGATTTATTATATGAACAACTTGCATTTATTCACAACAGTTGCGGAGCCACACCAGGTCCGCAAGATAGTTTTTTGGTATTGCGCGGATTAAAAACATTGCATTTGCGCATGAAAGCCCATTGTGAAAACGGAAGGGAAATTGCCCAATTTCTTAAAAATCATCCTGCCATTGAGAAGGTATATTGGCCTGGATTTACCGACCATCCCAACCACGATATTGCCAAAAAACAAATGAGTGATTTTGGTGGCATGATTTCCATTGTGCTTAAAAATGCCGACTTAGATAAAACTTTCAAAATAGCCTCTTCATTTAAGGTTTTTACCCTTGCCGAAAGTTTGGGTGGTGTTGAAAGTTTAATCAATCATCCTGCAACCATGACTCACGCAAGCATTCCAAAGGCCGAACGTGAAAATGCCGGAGTGGTAGATAACCTACTTCGACTAAGTGTAGGTGTTGAAGACCTAAAGGATTTATTGGATGATTTGAAACAAGCACTTGGATAAAGAATTGAGATTTAGGATTTAGGATTTGAGATTTTTTCTCGCTTCTCGTCTCTCGCTTCTTTCCTCTCAATAAGTATACACGGTTTCAAGTACTGTCTGACCTACGGCCTTGAGGGTATTTTTATCAATCACTTTCATATTGTCTTGTAGTGTATGCCAATGTATTGGAAATCCCGTTGAAGATGCTTGTTCGTAGTGTATGATATCAATAGTGGGAATACCTGCATTTTTATTTACATAATAGTGATCATCAATGATTCCCCCTTTTTGGTAAAAAATAAAATAGTTGCTGTAACCTAAACTTCCTGCTGTTTGCCACACCCGCTGCAGTACTTGTGGCGCAAAACTTAGAGAAGTTTCTTCCCATGCAAATTTTGCATTTGCTGCGCCAACCATGTCGAGCAAAATACCAAAATCTGCTTTGTAATTTGGTTTGTGCAAATTAGATGACCAATATTGTGAGCCTAAGCAATAGGAGTTTTCATGTTCTGATTTGCCTAAATCTTCTGCATCAAAAAGCACGATATCAATACCTGTTTCGGAGGGAATGGATTTTAAAATACGGGCAACTTCTAGCAATACTCCCACGCCACTTGCCCCATCATTTGCTCCATCAATAGGTTGCATACTGTTACGGTCTTCTTGGTCGGCATAGGGGCGGCTATCCCAATGTGCACAAAGTAAAATGCGTTTGGTTGCTTTGGGGTTAAACTCTGCAATGATGTTGCGAACGTTTAATTTCTTTCCATCAAAATTGGAGAGTTTTGTTTTTTGTTCAATCACATTGGCAGCATATTTTTTCAATTCTGCCACCATCCAATCGCCACATTTTTTGTGTGCCTCACTATTGGTCACCCTTGGGCCAAATGATACTTGCTTCTCTACAAAATAATAAGCTGAGTCGGCATTGAAATCAGGAGATATGCGCTGATACGGTTTTGCTTTTTCTGTTACTGGTGGTGGTTTTTGTTCGCCTCCACATGATGCACATAATGCAACAGTGATTGCAATAGCTGCCGACCGAAGCATATTGGTTTTTGTTATCATTTAATTTTTAATTTAATAAACGCCAAATCTTCATTCTTATTTTAAATAAAAAAAAGTAATCCTAACTGTGGTCATATAAACCCCACCTACTTGTTCTTTAAATCTAAACTCTCACAATTGTCACACCATAGGCTTGAACTCACACAAGTCGTACCTCCCACGCCTTAACTCAAAGTATAACTCGTTCCGTCTTTGGTATCTTTTATTTCAAATCCTATTTCTTTAAGTTTATCGCGTATCGAATCGCTGGTGGCAAAGTCTTTGCGTGCCTTTGCATCAGTGCGCTGCGATAATATCATTTGCATTAAT
>JBIINH010000015.1:0-22856 GCA_044337585.1 Bacteroidia bacterium | reverse complement strand
AAGGGATTTAAGTTTTGTGTTTTTTGATCAATAGCGGCAAGTAAAAAAGCATTGCCCGACCCAGCTTGTTTTTGCAATTGAAGCGTATTGATAATTTTATCGCCAACTTGCTGAAAATGTTTCCCAATTAAATAAGCCGCTTCCTCATGCGACAAGCGCTTGCCCATTTTTAGTAGACCTGATAATGGGATGAATAAAAAGCGGTAAGCCAACACAATGGTACTAAGCAAAAAGCTGTAAAACAAAACCGTGCGCACCCCACTGTTGTATCTTCCAAAATGTTCGAGGGTGGCAATAAGCAAAAAGGTAAGCACCCCTAAACCAACAAATAATATAGAACCTTTTATTAATAGGTTTTTGTAATACTTACGAATAAATACTTCGAGTTTTTGTAAGAGCTCGCTTTGTGCCATATTCAATCAACAAATGTAGCATATAAACGCATGAAAGTGCATGTGGATTATGTAAAGAAAATGATGCACAGTTGGTTAAGACATTGGCAATGAAAAAGAAATATGTAAAGTATTGATTGGCAGTGTAATTTGAAAAAGCAAAAATGTGATGCTTTTGCCTATTTTCGCACCTCACAATTTTTTATGAGTGACCCGATAAAACACGAATGCGGTATTGCATTCATCCGATTGCTTCAACCACTGTCTTATTATCAGCAAAAGTATGGCTCGGCTATGTATGGCCTAAAAAAGTTGTACTTGTTGATGGAAAAACAACATAACCGAGGCCAAGATGGTGCCGGATTGGGTGTTGTGAAACTTGACCCTAAACCAGGCGAACCTTATATTTATCGCAGAAGAGCAAATGGGAGCGGAGCTATTTCTGAGATATTTGGTAAAGTGAGCAAAAAAATAAATGACTCGGTAAAAAAAGACGACCTGAAAGATGCTGATTTATTAAAAAGCAAAGCGCCATTTATTGGTGAAGTATTGTTGGGACACTTACGATACGGCACTTATGGAGGCAGTGATACCAACCTTTGTCATCCGTTTATTCGCGAAAACAATTGGATGACAAGAAACCTTGTGTTGGCTGGCAATTTCAATATGACCAATGTAGACGAGCTCTTTAATGTATTGATAGAGTTGGGACAACACCCAAGCGAAAAGGCAGATACCATAACTATGTTGGAAAAAATAGGTCATTTTCTTGACGAAGAAAACCAACGCCTTTTTTCAGAATTTAAACGCCAGAAAAAATCGAATGCAGAAATCACAGCACATATTTCATCAAATATCGACATTCAAAGGATTTTGCAACGCGCACTTAGAGATGTAGATGGCGGCTATGTACTTTCTGGAATGATAGGAAATGGTGATGCATTTATTGTGCGTGACCCAAATGGTATTCGACCGTGTTTTTATTACCATGATGGAGAAGTAGTGGTGGCCACCTCTGAAAGGCCAGCAATACAAACAGGTTTCAATATTCCGATTAATGATATTAAAGAACTAAAACCCGGACATGCTCTTATCATTAAAAAAGACGGAACAGTAAGCGAAGTTCAAGTTCTAAAACCCGGACAAAAATTATCATGCACGTTTGAGCGTATTTATTTCTCAAGAGGAAATGACAGGGACATATATCTTGAACGTAAAAAATTAGGATACCTCATTTCTGAGCGTGTGTTAAAAACAATTAACCACGATATACAAAATTCTGTCTTTTCTTATATTCCCAATACGGCAGCTACCGCATTTTATGGAATGATTGATGGCGTGCTTGATTATTTAAGCGAATACAAGGCTTCACAAATACTAAAAATGGGCCCCAAGCCTGATAAGGAAAAGCTAAAAGAATTGATTGCGTTAAAGCCAAGGCGCGAAAAAATTGCCGTGAAGGATGTGAAGCTTCGCACTTTTATTACCGATGATGAGCACCGTGAAGATATGGTGGCCCACGTATATGATGTTACTTATGGATTAATCAAAAACCACCAAGATACACTTGTTGTGATTGATGATTCAATAGTAAGGGGCACAACCCTAAGAACAAGCATAATTCGCATTCTTGATAGGTTAATGCCAAAGAAAATTGTGATTGTTTCCTCGGCCCCTCAAATTCGTTACCCTGATTGTTATGGTATCGACATGAGCCGTTTGAAAGATTTTATAGCCTTTCAGGCGATGTTGGTATTATTGAAAGATACCAACCAAGAAAATATGTTGCAGGTGGTGTATGAAAAATGCAAAGCACAAGAAGCAGCACCTAAAGAGAAAGCTGTTAATCATTTGAAAGAATTATATGCCCTATTTACCGATGAGCAATTGGAAAAGAAAATAGCCATATTATTAACACCAGAAGATTGTAAAGCAGAAATCGAAATCATTTATCAAAGTATTAAAAATTTACATAAGGCATGTCCAAATCATAAAGGTGATTGGTATTTTAGTGGCAATTACCCAACACCAGGAGGAAATAAAGTAGTGAATAAAGCATTCATCAATTTTATGGAGGGAAATAATGCACGTGCTTATTAATTTATTTTAAACAGCAAAATTAATATGTAGCAAATGATTTTACGTACCGAACATTTAGTTAAAAAATATAAAAAACGCACCGTAGTAAATGATGTTTCCATTGAAGTGAAACAAGGGGAATGCGTTGGCTTACTTGGGCCAAATGGTGCGGGAAAAACAACTACATTTTACATGACGGTTGGTATTGTGAAACCCGATGAAGGAAGGGTAATGCTGGATGATGATGATATAACTCAACTTGCCATGTATAAGCGGGCTCAGAAGGGTATTGGTTATTTGCCACAGGAAGCATCTGTTTTTAGAACATTAAGTGTAGAAGATAATATTAAAGCGGTATTGGAACTTACCAACCAAACACCAATTCAGCAAAAAGAAAAGCTGGAAGAATTGATGGAAGAGTTTGGACTAAACCGGGTGCGAAATAACCTTGGAAATGTGTTGAGTGGAGGTGAGCGCAGGCGATGTGAAATAGCACGCGCACTTGCTGTTGGCCCAAAATTTATTTTGTTGGATGAACCCTTTGCAGGCGTTGACCCAATTGCTGTTGAAGATATTCAGCAAATTGTGGCAAAGCTTAAACACCGAAATATTGGTATCCTCATTACCGACCATAACGTGCACGAAACCCTAAGCATTGTTGATAGAGCTTACCTATTATTTGAAGGCAAAATGCTAAAAGCAGGAACCGCTCGAGAATTGGCAGAAGATGAAATGGTGCGCAAAGTTTACCTAGGTCAAAATTTTGTTTTACGTTAATATTAATCAGGAATTATAACATGAAAAAGTTTCTACAACTCACAGCTGCTTGCGCAATGGTTGCAATGGCAGCTTGCTCGGGAGAGCAAAAACCTGCTGAACAAAAACTTTCAACCGAAGAAGAAAAAGCCGTGGAAGAACGTATGCAAAAAGATAGGCAAGCTATGGATTCTTTAGAGAAAGCCATTATGGATCAAATTGACCAAGATACAACAAGTATACCGATGTAGTACAAGTAAGAGCAATCACTTATTGACGGCTCTTACAGTTTTATATTACTGACCTTGTGCCAGCGAAAATCCTTTTTTCTCACCATACACACGCAGTACTTCGTGTGAAGGGATATAGAAATGTTCGCTAATTTTTGAGAGCGCTTCGTAAATTTCTTTCTGCGACATTTCTCCCTCAATGCGCACCCTATAATGGTCAACACATTCAGTAAAAATAGAACCAGTTGGCCACACTTGCGTGCCACGGTTCGATATCATCGTTAAGGTTTGACTAGCCTTCAATGTGGGTTTAATTTTATCTGCAATTTCGTGACCCAACAATGCAGTTTCTATAAATAGATCTACCCCAACAATTTTTTGACCTGCATTGTCAATACTTGTTTCCATCATTTTTTGTATCGCTGGTGCAGCAGGTTTTGTAAATACAGCTATATTTTCTTTTGCTTCGCGAGGCTTTGAAAACGCAGGATTTTTACCTAAGTTTTTAATAATTGCCTCAGCAAATTCGTTGGTATTTGAAGGCGCAATGGTGCGGTCACCAAAATCTGCAGTATGCACGCCTTGTTCCAACGTATAGCGCAATGCGTTTTCAATATTGGCTGCCTGTTTCACATAACCTAAGTAGCGAAGCATCATCAATCCGCTTAGTAATAGCGATGTTGGGTTGGCCAACAACCTTCCTGTAATATCGGGTGCTGTTCCGTGCACTGCTTCAAATATGGAGATATTGTCGCCAATATTGGCTGAAGGCGCAAATCCTAATCCACCAACAAGTCCGGCACACAAATCGCTCATGATATCGCCTTGCAAATTGGTTAGCACCACCACTTGGAACTCATGAGGACGCGCCACCAGTTTCATGGCAAGGTCATCCACAATGATATCATTGCTGTTTATTTCGGGGTACTCTTTGGCGATTTCTTGAAATGTCTCTAAAAATAAGCCATCAGTTAATTTCATGATATTCGCTTTATGGGCACAGGTTACTTTAGTAAATCCTTCTTTGCGTGCCATTTCAAAAGCAAAACGAATAACCTGTGCACTGCCCGGACGGGTAATGATTCTGCGGCAAATAGCCACATCATGTGTGTTTAAATGCTCAATACCACCGTAGGTGCCTTCTATATTTTCGCGAACAATCGTAATGTCAACAGGTATACCTGCTTTGCTAAAAACAGTATCAACACCTGGCAATGATTGAAAGTGCCTGCGATTAGCGTAAGTGCTCCATGTTTTACGTGCTGTTACATTTATACTTTTCATGCCTTTTCCTTTGGGTGTTTCCATTGGGCCTTTGAAAAGAATACCAAGCGATTCCACAATTTCTTTGGCTTGGGGTGTCATGCCGGTATTGTGTCCCTGTTCAAAATAGGTTTTTCCCATTTCAATAAATTCGTATTGTAAAGGAACTTCAGCGGCATTAAAAATGTGTAAAACTGCATCCATGATTTCTGGACCAATTCCATCGCCTTTTGCTACAGCAATTTTCATATTGTTTTTTGTTTGGTTTGTAAAAAGTGCCGCAAATATGAGACATTCGAGCACGCTATCCAAACTATTTAATAGTCATTTCTTTATTATAATTGAGGAATAAAGTAAGACTTATAATTTACTAAATTGATAAAAAAATAAAAGCGACTTACTCTTCTTTTTTTGGGTCTTGCTTTTTCAACTCAGCAAAAACTTTTTCCATTTTAAATACGTAGTCAAGACTGTCGTCTACAAAAAAATGAATTTCGGGTACAATGCGCGCTTGCTTTCTGATTTTGGCAGCCAAAATTTTACGTATCTCTTTGGATTGTAGGTTAATGATATTGAGCATCTCTTTAGGGTCTCTTATTTGAAGCATGCTGATATATACTTTTGCATGTCCTAAATCAGGCGAAACCATCACCTTACTAATGGTAATAAACGCATTACCAAACATTTCGGAGCGGTACTGATTAAATATAGCTGCTAGCTCATGCTGCAACAAACTCCCAAATTTTTCCTGTCTGATACTCATGAGGCAAATATCTACATTTATTTACCATTTTCTGAATATGATATAAACGGCTGCGATAATCATCAAAAATCCTACCACATGGTTCCATTGAAGTTGCCCCCCTTTAAACACAAAAATATTGATGATAATAAATACTGTAATGGAAATAGCTTCCTGCAATGTCTTCAATTCAAACATATCAAACGGACCACCATTTCCATTATACCCAATGCGATTTGCCGGTACCTGAAACATATATTCAAACAGTGCAATAAACCAGCTTATAGCTATCATACCCACTATGCCCAACGCTTTAAGCCAATCTATTTTTTGAAATTGCAAATGCCCGTACCAGGCAAAAGTCATGAATACATTAGACAGTGTGAGTAAGGATATTGTATAGATGGTCTTCATATTTATGATATTTTTGGGTCAGTATTTAAAATTGTGTAGTTTCGCTGCGTAAAAATAAATAATAATGAAGCATCTTATCGACAAAATAAAGAACACCATTGCTAAGCAAGGAGCAGGAGAGCAAGTAGTAGCCGACATGAAAGAATTGCGTGAATGGTTTAAAGCCAACTTAAATGAACCGGGTTATGTGCGCATGATTCGCTTGGCATTTGAAAATATTGAAGAGAATGGCGATTATACATTGCTATACCTAGAAGAGGAAGATGGTAAAGCCAACCTTGATTATTTCATCGACTTACTTGCTGATTATAAGAACAAATACAATAAAGAAGAGTTAATTGATATTCGTCACTTGATGGAAGGCACCACGCGTGAAGAGGAAGTATCAGAAGCGGAGTAATTTCAACTTATTTTATTTAAATATCGCCCCGATTTGCTTATTGCAAGTCGGGGTATTTTTTTACTCAATTACTCAAATCTACACATGCCATTATCACCATTTACATAGTATAGGTGTATGTTTTTTCCATGCCCCAATTTCAGGTTTTTGTTTACAAGTTTCACAAGGCGTTTACTTTGCCGGCCAAAGGTTTTGCTCCAATAAACAACCACGTTGTATGTAGCGTGTGTACTGCTATCAATTACCGATTTTCCAACTGGAATAAACAATGAAAGTTGTTGATTTAAATTTTGTAAAGTATCAGGTGGGGCCATTGTGGGCATTGGAGGAAATGATTGGTCAAATGCTCTCGTTTTGTTCCATTTCAAATTAGGAAATCCACCGGCATAGCAATTGATAAACCAGCTGATAAGTTTACCTGTGCTGTCGTAGTAGCAAGCCTGCATGGGTTGTAAATAGTCATTAATATTGGGATTGCTATTGCCACTATTATAAGCAGCTACTAGGCTATCTGTAGGAAAGAAAAACTTGTGTTGTTTTATGGCATCAAGTTCATATATAAGCGTATCGGGAATATTCCATTTGCTTGCTTGTGCTATCAGTTGCTTTTCAGACATCGGAACAGGTTGCGATTTTATGCCGTAAATACCCATTACTATTCGGGAGCATCCTGATGTAAGCAGGTTAAATGCAAAAGCAATAAGTAGAACTGCGGGTTTTATATGTAGGCCGCGTATCATACAAACGATATTAACTATGCGAACTAACCAAATCTTCAGCAAGCACAGCCTTTGTGGCTTTGGCTATGGCAGCTTCATCAAATCCACATTCGGCATACAGTTCATTTTGCTCGCCATGCTCTGTTATTTTATCAGGCATACCCAGCATTTTCAACGAAAGTTTGTAATCGTGTGCTGCCATAAACTCAAGTATTGCTGAGCCAAATCCACCCACTATCGTTCCGTCTTCTATTGTAATGATGTGCTTGTATTGCGAGCAAATTTCGTGGAGCAATCTTTCGTCAAGTGGTTTTACAAAACGCATATCGTACACGCCTACTTCAACACCTTCTTTAGCCAATGTTTCAGCAGCTTTTAGGGCAAAATTTCCAGGATGTCCGATAGCCAATAAAGCAATTTTATCTCCTTTGCGCAGGGTGCGTCCGGTACCAATTGCTATTTCGCCAAAAGGTTTGCGCCAGTCAATCATCATACCATTTCCGCGAGGATAACGAATGCTGAAAGGTCCTGCATTTTTCTCGAGTGTAGCTGTGTACATAAGGTTGCGCAATTCCTCTTCATTCATAGGAGCACTTACTACCATATTGGGCACACAACGCATAAAAGGAATATCAATCATGCCATGATGTGTTTGTCCATCGGCACCGGCAAGGCCTGCGCGGTCCATGCAAAAAATCACATGCAGATTTTGCAATGCCACATCATGCACCACCTGATCGTAGGCACGTTGCATAAATGAAGAGTAAATATTGCAAAACGGAATCATACCTTGCGTGGCTAAGCCTGCGCTGAAAGTCACTGCATGCTGTTCGGCAATACCCACATCAAAAGCTCGGTCAGGTATGGCTTTCATCATAATATTCATGCTTGAGCCCGAAGGCATGGCAGGGGTGATGCCAACTATTTTTTTGTTATTCTCTGCAAGCTCCACCAATGTATGGCCAAATACGTCTTGATACTTTGGGGGTTGGGGTTTGTCATTACCCGATTTAAATATCTCTCCGGTTACCTTATCAAATAATCCGGGAGCATGCCATTTGGTTTGGTCTTTTTCTGCAGGGGCATATCCTTTACCTTTCACTGTAACCACATGCAGCAGTTTTGGCCCCGGTATTTTTTTCAGGTCATTAAAAATTTTCACCATGTGGTTCACATCGTGCCCGTCAACCGGTCCAAAATAACGGAAACGCAACGACTCAAACATATTGCTGTGCTTGAGTAAGCCACCCTTTAGCGTATCGTGCAGTTTGCTTAGAATATCTTGTGACAGGTGGCCGAATTTGTCCAACTTGTCGAGCGTTTTCCACACATCATCTTTAAATTTATTGTAGGTAGGCGAAGTGGTAATATCGGTTAAGTATTCTTTTAGCGCGCCCACATTTGGGTCAATACTCATGCAATTGTCATTCAGCACCACTATCAGGTTACTGTCTTCCACACCGGCATGATTAAGACCTTCAAACGCCAATCCTGCTGTCATGGCACCATCACCAATTACAGCAATATGTTGACGGTCTTTCTCGCCTTTGAGTCGAGAAGCTACAGCCATTCCTAATGCGGCTGAAATGGAGGTAGACGAATGACCAACACCAAACGTGTCGTATTCACTTTCGGCACGTTTTGGAAAACCCGAAAGTCCTTTGTACACTCGATTGGTATAAAAACGGTCTCTACGTCCGGTAAGAATTTTGTGCCCATATGCTTGATGGCCCACATCCCAAACCAATTGGTCGTAAGGGGTATTGAACGCATAGTGTAGGGCAACTGAAAGCTCTACTACACCCAGGCTTGCGCCAAAATGGCCACCATATACTGAAACGGTATCAATGATATACTGACGAAGGTCATTGCATACATTCACCAAATCTTCTTCTCGCACTTTTCTGAGGTCGGCAGGAAGTTGGATGGGATCTAAATAAGTTCCGGCTTTTATTTCCATAGTTTCTTAAACACGCTATAACAGCAAAAGTTTGTAAAAATTGGCTGTTAATGAATTGGTAAAAATATTGATTAACGGGAAGTTTTAAAAATATCTTTCATTTAAACGTATAATAACACGCTTTATTCCGTAAATATTTTGAAATATTTGGGCTTTATAAAATATTGAAGCAAATTGAGCGGAATGGCTATTTCTACGCTTTTGTAAGGATAGTTTTCGTGTTGGGCTTCATTAAATACGAAAATTTGTTGTCCTCTTACATAAAATTGACGCTGAACCCCTCGCTCAAGTGAAACCGAGCTATTTGCAATTAAGGTATTGGAACCTTTTACCTGAGGAGGGTTTATGGAAGTGATGTAGCCTGTTGGCAAGTTTTTTATATTGTATCTTTTACCAACCCAAAACACAAATCCTTCAAACGAATCAAGTTTTTCAGGTACGATTATATCTTTTATATAAAGCGCTTTACGTGCAGCAGAGTCAAGTGTAAATGCAATGGATTCGTAATTTGAGTACAAGTCTTCTGTACAGGCATTTATTGGGCATGCGATAAATGAGTATATTCCTTTTTTTGTAAAAGTATTCTCTGCAACTATGTTTCTGTTGAGTGGAGCATCACTTCCGTATTTTGTTTCATTGTAAAATCGATACGGAATCAGTCCCGGATTATTTTCACCATAATGGTACTTTATCAGTTCGTTGATGATAAGTTGGTTGAGTGAATCTTTTTTTTGTTCGGCAGCAAACAATGGTATGGAAATATACGACATACACGAATCGCTAAACTTGGTAACAATGGTGTATTGTTTTAAGGGCGATTGGGAAAATGCAGCAAAATGAAATCCGAAAACCAATACCAGCAGAAATTTATTCATATACCAAACATAACGTTTAAATCAAGAAATATTTCTTAATGAAATCTTATAAAAAGCCAAGCTGCTTCTTCAATAAATCAACTTGCCATTTCTCCCATGTTTGTGTTTTGTAATATGCAACAAACATGTTTTTATTAGCTGCTTGCGTACACAGATAATCTGCCAATTGTTGAGCGGGTCCGGCCAAGCGGCTGTTGGTATTGAGCATGGCATCAAACAGGTTGGCTACCAGTTTTTCATTACAATAGCTTAATGTTTTTATGGCAGTAAATGCATTGTTACGTGTGCGAAATTCCCACTGATTGCCTGCTAGCCACACCAATTCATCCAAGCATTTCTGGCGGTCGATATTGTGTATGGCTGACAGTTCAAGCCACTTGATGCGCACGCTGTTGTTCATGCCTTGCACACCTTTGGTGCTTTGCAAAAATGAAGCAGCTTCCTGCGGATAGGTATTGCACAATTTTTCCAATGCAGCTGTCACCACATCATAGCTTGAGTCGCTGAGGGCTTTGATAAATGTATTTTTCCAAGCAACATCATTTCCATTATACAGTTTGATGGCATTTAGCTTGGCTGCCTGATTGCGGTCAGTTGAAAAAATCTGCTGAAGAGTTGCCGCACTTTTCTCATCATTTACCAACTGATACATAATTTCAGCTTTCATCTGCACGAATGTTTCTTTATCGAAATCAGCAAGAAGCAAGTCACGTTTTTTCTCTATTTCGATTTCACGCAATGCATATAAAGCATCGTAGCGATCAAGCATATTGGGGGCTTTTTGTAACTGTGCCGAAAGCTCATTAAATCCTTTTTTAAACTTCACCGATTTCAGGATACGCGCATTGGGATCGAATAATACAAAAGCTATTTGTCTGTTGTTTTTATTAGGCACTTTTACCACTTCAAATTGCTCATCAATCCAGTCGGTCACACTGTCGAAAGAGCCGTCTGTGTAGTGTACTTCAAACACTACAGGCATTTTGAAAAGCCTCACCAGTTCGTCTTGTTGGTGGGTTTGTTCTATGGCAATTTCTGTTGAGCGGCTTCCGTTGCTGTATGTGAGGTCTTCATAATGCACGGTGTATTCTGGTTCACCACCACGATAAATCCATTGGTCAAAAAACCAAGATAAGTCTTTGCCTAACACATCCTGAATGGCCTGTACCAAGTCGTTGGTTTCTACATTGCCATAGGCATGTGTTTTTAGGTAGTGGTTCAGTGCGCGTTTCCACTGCTCTTCACCAAGCACATAACCCAGCATACTAATAACAGCTGACCCTTTTGGATATACACGGGCAGTTCCGGCCAATGTGTGACGAATTGGGTTGCGGTCTTTTTTACTTGCTTCCAATGCGCTTTGGTATTCACCTCTGCGTTGCCAGTCGTAGTCGTCATTGCCATACAATACACGGGTAAGTTGTTTTGGGTAATAAGTCGCATAGCTTTCCTGCAGCCAAGTGTCACGGCCATCGCGGGCGGTGATGTAATCTCCAAACCATTGGTGGGTAAGTTCGTGGCAGTTTACACCTACATAATTACGGTCGATATAGGCGCGAGCATCTACATTAAAAAAATCGCCAAAAATGGTAGCCGTAGTATTTTCCATGGCGCCATACAAAAAGTCCTGCACCATAATTTGTGAATAGCTTTCCCACGGGTAGGGAATTCCGGTTTCTTTTTCCAGAAAATCCACCATCATTTCTGAGTGGCGGTAGGTGGGTTCCATGCGGTCTGCAAACTCAGGGTAATAGTAAAAATTCATGGGCACACCACGGCCGCTTTTACTTGTTTTCACCGCATATTTACCAATACCCAACATAAGCAAATAACCAGCGTGTGGTTTGCTCATGCTGTAGTGCCAGGTGATGGTATTGTCTTTGTTTGTTGTTTTTTTCTGTAACACGCCATTTGATAATACCTGATAATCTTTATCGAAAGTAATGACGGTTTCGGTGATGAATTTATCATTCATATCGTCATACATGGGTATCCAGTATCGGTTGTCAATGCCTTGTCCTTGGGTCCAGATTTGTTTGCGCACGGCAAATGGGTTTTTCTCCGGATTCTCGGGCACATTCCAGCCAATAAAATAAATTCCTTTGCGGGGTGTGGCTTCGTATTCAAACACAATATTTCCGGTTTGGTCCCATTTGAGTGGTGTTGCGGGTTTTACCCAAACACCGGTGGGTACGTATGTAAAATTTAACGCTGCACCATTCAATGAAGCCGACTTGATAGTGATTTGTGGGGCATCAAAAAATACCGAATCAACCTGCTGTTGCAACACTTTGTAGCTATGCGTTACTTTTCCTATCACCAGTCCTTTAGATGCATCAAATTTCACTTCTACCTTCATGCGGGTGATATCCAGCGGATGCTCGCGAAAGGATGTTTTGTCGAACATATAAGCGCGGTGGCTGTGTTGTGCGAAAAGTGATGCGGCTGAAATAAAGAAAGCGGCAGCAATTATAATGCGTTTGTTCATGTAACGGTATGGTTTATCAACGCAAAATGTGGTTTCGGATTGGGAAATGCAAATGCGGGAGGAATAATGCAAACTTATGTCGTATTAGTTGTCTGTTATGTTTCGTTATATTTGATTCAGTACACGTATTTCAATTTCTGTAATTATTAAAGCATCATAACATGAAACATATTCTGTTGATTATTACATTACTGATCTATTCAAAGGCTGATGCGCAAACAGTAACGACAAAATTAAATAACTACACCATTATACAAAACAAAGGTGCTGTACAGAAAATAGATTGTGCTTTTTGCAATCACCGCACTATTTCTGATAGGGTTGTATTGGACTCTGCAGGGGTGATGGTAGCCAGACGAATTACTAACCCTTATGGATACACCTATTACGAATGGCGCAATAAGAACTATCAAAAAAGTTTTGAAGTGTTGGTGGTGAATATTAAAGGCTTTCTCACTACTGCTTATTTCACCGATAGTGGTCAGTTTTTACCGCCCGGTCAAAACCATTTTATTCCCAGTAATATACACTATTACAGGCAATATTACGAACGCAGACTGCCATATAATGGTGACTGGACAGCAGAGCGTATTACTATTGAAATGTCGAAAAACGAAAACGATTCCATGTTTAAATTATATAAGATACCTGAAAATAAACGTACAGCTTATACAAAATTTCATTATGAACTTTCATTTCATAGAAACGGGCAGATCAAATCATTTGGTACCATCATAACCGGGCTTAAGCAAACAACTGCAGCAACACAAAGTAATACGTACACTGATACACCAAAAACCGATCAAAGCGTCTATAGCATTGGTAAATGGATTCTTTATAATGAACAGGGTTTATTGCAACAGGAGGTCCTGTTCAATACATTAAGGAAAATCAGAGAGGGTTGATGAATATGATGTCGCTCCTCCGGAGCTGATATTTATCTTCTCGTATTTGCTTATGAATATATCGCCCCGCTGAGGCTTTTGATGCTGAGAAGCTTCATTATTATTTTTTGCATTGCCAGCACCGTAGGTGCGGCATCATCATAGAACTATATAATCGAATACACCTAGCTCCGTAGGAGCGGCATAATAATTTATGGATAAATTTGCTTTGGTAGGGATATTTTGATAATTTAAGTTGTCTCCTGTTTTTTAAAAACGACAATTCAAAAATCAAATCCGTTTATAATTCTTATACTCAAAAGGCCTCCAGCCAGTCAGATTTTCTATCATTCTCAACAACCATTTTTTGAAATGAAACGGACGTTTGCTTTTGTCCCACACAAATTCCCAATGCATATTCATTAAACGTTGTTGCATCACTGCGGGGTGCGAGCCATCAAATGACTTCAGCGCATCAATCAAGGTATAATCATAGGCATCTGCTTCCGATACATTGTTTTTCATCCAACTGTCGTCATGCCATAATTTGTTGAATGTTTTTTGTTTGGCTTGTTGGTATCTGGGATCTTTCACCCAGCCGTAATGGTAGATGTAAGCATCAACTGGTTTCACTGAAAGTTTGCGGTCATCAATGCGGAAACCCTGCGCGTCTTTGTAAGATCGGATAGCTTTATTGTTTCGCACTATTCTAATTTCGTGTCGGTACCACCTGCGTGAGTCTCCCACAAAATCGTAACTGCCATAGAAGTGCAGGTAATTGAAAAGTAATCCTTCTACTTGGGTATCATTCAGGTATGTTGAGCAAGCCTCCAGAATCGCATCATGGAATTTTTCATGCACCACCTCATCGCCTTGTAAATAAAAACACCAATCAGCCTGTGGGTTAACGGCATCCAACGCTTTGTTGGTTTCTATAGCCAGCACTTTTCCGCCCTCACGCAAATGGTCGTCCCACACGGTTTCAATAATCTTTATTTTGGGAGAGTTGATGTTGCGAATCAGTTCAAGTGTTTCATCATCGGATTTCCCTACGGCCACTACGTATTCATCAACCAAAGGCAAAATACTGTTGATGGATTCTACTATCGGATAATCGAACTTGATGGCATTGCGCACAAAGGTTACACCTGAAATGAATGGATTTAGCAAAATTATTTCAGATTAAACTTTTATATCGTCTTTGCTAAAAACAAGAAATCCTTCCGCACTCAGATCTTCATCGAGCTCTGGCCAATGTATCCACTTGCCATTAGCTTCTAGTACGTAATTTTTTAGTTGATTTATGTTGCCTTTACTTAAATTGGGATACCATGAAACAGGAGTTCCAATGATTCTATTATCATTAAGTTCAACAAAAATTTTATCTGCTTCAAACCAAACTTTTTTAACCAAAATCATCTTCTTCTGAATTAAAATATTCTTTCCATCGGGCAATTATTAAGTCTTGATTCTCGATGATAATGCCTTCAGCTATTTTTATGTCTTTATTTTTCATGCCATTATTTTCTAAGCACTCGACTGGATTAAGTTGAAATTTTGCGTCACCATCTCCATTTTTTATGTGAATATGAATGGGAGGATGCTCATTACTAAAGAAAAAGAATTTAATCCCAAAGAATCTGAAAAGCTCCGGCATTTTTTAAATTTAATAGTTCAAATATAATGATTACCTACAAACCCGATTTACGGTTTCTTCAAAATCAATGTTATTATTTAGACTCGTTCCAAAAATAGTGTAATTTGCGCCACATTTTTACATCAGTTGAAACTCTCAGAACTCACATATGGACAAGAAGCAACCGTTAGCCGCATTACGGATGATTACTTGGCATTGAAGTTGTTTGAAATGGGACTGCTTCCGGGTGAACATGTGGAATTAGAAAATGTAGCCCCCTTTGGAGACCCTATAGCCATCAGGGTGGGCGAATACAAAATGTGTTTGCGCCTACAGGATGCGGATAAAATAGAAGTGATACCCCAAAAAAGAGAGGCTCAGGCGTGAAACAGGAAATTTCGGTTGCGCTGGTTGGCAATCCCAACAGCGGCAAAACATCTTTATTCAATGCGCTTACCGGCCTCAACCAAAAGGTGAGTAATTTTCACGGAACTACTGTTGAGAAAAAGATAGGGTACTGCAAGCTTACTTCGGATGTAAATGCGCAGATTATTGATTTACCGGGCACATACAGCCTGTATCCCAAATCGGCTGATGAGTTGGTGACTTACGAATTGTTGCGCAACAAATCCGAAACCGACTTTCCCGATATTGTACTGTTTATTGCTGATGCTTCCAACCTCAAGCGCAATCTTTTGCTGCTAACGCAAGTTGCTGATTTGGGAGTGCCCGTAATACTGGCCCTTAATATGACCGATATTGCTGCACGCAGGGGTATTTTTTACGAGTTGGACGTATTGGCAAATAAGCTCGGAATTCCGGTAGTATCCATTAATGCCCGATCGCGCAAAGGATTGCACGAGGTAAAATCGCATTTGCTTGATAAGGCTCATTACCGCAAGATGCAGTACTTTTCGCTAGCCCACCTCAATGCACAGATGCTAGAAGAGGTGAGTGACATTACAGATAAGAAGAATCATTATGCTGCATTACAATATGCAATAAATGTTGCCCACACACTCAATACCAAAGCCGAACAAATCAGGGAATGCTTTAAAAAATATGCTTTTGATGCGCGTGCATTTCAGGAAAATGAAGTGCTTAACCGTTATCATATCATTGATGATGCCGTGCGTGAATCGCGCAGGCAGTGCAGCAATGATATCATTCGCTCCTTTTCGCAAAAACTTGATACCATCGTTACACACCGTTTTTCGGGAATAGCTATTTTTCTGCTGCTGCTATTTTTAGTTTTTCAGGCTATTTTCAGCTGGTCAACAGTTCCTATGGAATGGGTTGAATGGCTGTTTGCAGAGGCGTCAGATTTTACCATGCGCACGTTGCCTGATGGGGTTTTGCGAGACATGATAGTAAACGGTGTGCTATCAGGACTTAGTGGTGTGATGGTGTTTTTGCCCCAAATCATTATCTTATTCGCTTTCATTGCCATACTCGAAGATGTGGGCTATATGGCCCGTGTGGGATTCATCATGGACCGCATCATGCGTCCGTTTGGGATGAACGGAAAATCAATTGTGCCTTTAATAAGTGGGATGGCCTGCGCTGTGCCAAGCATCATGGCTACACGCGGTATTGAAAATAAACGCGAGCGTCTCATTACTATCCTGGTTGTTCCGCTTATGAGTTGCTCTGCCAGACTACCTGTGTATACACTGCTTATAGCTATGTTGGTACCTGAAACAGCCAAATGGGGACCATTTAATTTGCATGGCGTGGTGCTTATGTTTATGTACTTACTCGGGTTTGCTGCGGCATTATTTAGCGCATTTTTATTTAAGGCTTTTGTAAAACAACCCGAGCGAAATTATTTTATGATGGAATTGCCCGGATACAAATTACCGGTTTGGAGCAATATCCTCATCACCATTTATGATAAAAGCAAGGCCTTTGTGTGGGGTGCCGGAAAAATAATAGTAGCCGTATCGGTTGTGCTATGGGCACTGGCAAGTTTTGGTCCGCGTGATGATATGAGAGCCATTGAAGCAAAATATCTAAAGCTTGCCACGCAAGACAATTTGCAGACAGAAGCCCTTGAAACCGCAAAGGCTACCGAGAAACTGCAGGCTTCGTATGCAGGGCAGTTTGGCAAATGGATTGAGCCGGTCATTAAACCAATTGGTTTCGACTGGAAAATTGGTATTGCTTTGCTTACATCACTTGCCGCGCGCGAAGTGTTTGTAGGCACAATGAGCACCATATACAGCGTAGGCGGTGAGTTCGAAAATCTTGATGGTATCAGGCAAAAAATGCAAAGCGAGACAGATGAAAACGGAAACCCAATTTATACCATTGCCACTGTGCTGTCACTGCTTATTTTCTATGCTTTTGCCCTTCAATGCATGAGCACCGTGTCGGTAGTACACACTGAAACAAAAAGTATCAAATGGACATTAATTCAGTTTGGCTACCTAACCGCATTGGCCTATGTAAGCAGTTTGGTGGTATTTAATATATTTTCATAGTTTGCTGTTTTTCTGATATATAAGAAGCAATAAATATTTAAAATGTCTTTAATTCGTATGATTTTCAATAAATTTCCATTGAAAATCGTTTTTTAATGTATATTTCTCGAAATTTGCACCCCTTTAACAAGTATTAATTATTCTTTTTCTATATGAGGCAACTAAAAATCTCTAAACAATTTACCAACCGCGAAAGTAAATCCCTTGACAAATACCTGAACGAAATCAGTAAAGTATCAATGATTGATGCGCAGGAAGAGGTGGAGTTAGCGCGTAGGATTCGCGAAGGTGACCAGGTAGCGTTGGAACGTCTGGTAAATGCCAACCTACGATTTGTGGTATCGGTATCAAAGCAATATCAAAACCAAGGTTTAACCCTTGGCGACTTAATAAATGAAGGCAACTTAGGCTTAATCAAAGCTGCTAAGCGTTTTGATGAGACCCGTGGATTTAAATTTATTTCTTATGCAGTATGGTGGATTCGTCAATCCATTCTTCAGGCATTGGCTGATCAGTCGCGTATTGTTCGTTTGCCATTGAATAAAGTGGGCTCAATTGGACGTATAGGAAGCACCGCAGCAAAATTGGAACAGCGCTTGGAGCGCGAACCTACAGTAGAAGAAATTGCAGTAGAAATGGATTTGCCATTACAGGAAGTTGAAAATGCATTACGCTCAACAGGACGACATTTGTCAATTGATGCTCCGCTTACCGAAGGTGAAGACAATACACTTTTGGGTATTTTGGATAGCAATGACGAGCCTCGTCCCGATGTTCAGTTGATTAATGAATCATTGCAAAAAGAAATCAATCGGGTAATCTCTACCTTAAGTGAAAAAGAACGCGATGTGTTGCGTTTTTACTATGGATTAGATGGTGGTCCGGCCCACACATTGGAAGATATTAGCGAAAAAATAGGACTTACCCGCGAGCGTGTTCGTCAGATAAAAGAGAAAGCCCTTAGAAGGTTGAGAAAATCTTCGAAAAGTAAAATACTAAAAGCCTATTTAGGTTAAGTTTTAAAACATCCGCACACAGCGGATGTTTTTATTTACATCAAATTCAACCGATGTAAAAAATATTGGTGAGAAACACATTGGCATCCTTATTTTTGGCACTTAAATTAAACTAGCGAATGAGCAATTTTAGTCCTCGCGGCATTAGTATTTTACCACCTGTTGTAAAAAATATACTTATCATCAATGGGTTGATGTTTGTTGCCAATTTAGTAGTGATGTCGCGGTTTAATATAGACCTAAATGAAACACTAGGTTTATATTATCCCAAATCTACTTATTTCAAACCCTTTCAGTTTATCACCCATGTGTTTATGCATGGCTCTTTCATGCATTTATTTTTCAATATGTTTTCGCTATGGATGTTTGGCTCTGTATTAGAAAACTACTGGGGGCCCAAACGATTTTTCATTTATTATTTTGTTACAGCATTTGGTGCTGCGCTTTTACATATTGGTGTGAATGCGATTGAAATTTATAAATTACAATCTGCAATAACTGCGTATGCGGCCAATCCAAATCTCAACGACTTTATTTTATTTATACAAGACCATAAACAACTAATCAGCAACGCTTCAGCAGATGAGCTGAACCGATACTACAGCATTTGGCGCAGCGAACCCGATAATGTGATGATTGCCCAACAATCGGTAGAGGCGGTACAATCCTTTGTGTTTGCTAAAATGAATATTCCGGTAGTGGGCGCTTCGGGTGCGGTATTTGGTTTGCTGTTGGCATTTGGTATGTTGTTTCCCAATGCACAACTGATGATGCTATTTTTACCTGTACCCATCAAAGCAAAATACTTTGTAATGATATACGGAGCTATTGAATTGTTTCAGGGCATATCGAGCAACCCGGGAGATAACGTGGCACACTTTGCGCATTTAGGAGGTATGCTGTTTGGTTTTATATTGATAAAAATATGGAAGAAAGATGAATTTCATAACCGCATGTTTTAGCAAGTAAATAATGGGAATCATTGATGATATAAAATATAAATTCATAAACCAGCAAGATGCAGTAAAACGCATAATTATGTTGAATGTACTGGTTTTTGTTGTGTTGATGTTGCCCCATGTTGTGCTCTTTTTGGCACAAATTGATACAAGCAGTTATCATTGGTTTTTGAATAAGCTTAAACTGCCTGCTTCTTTTGGCATATTGCTTATGCAACCGTGGTCAATATTTACATATATGTTTTTGCATGATGGCATTTTTCATATCCTGTTCAATATGCTTTGGTTGTATTGGATTGGCACTGTGTTTCAAGAATACTTAGGCAACAGAAAAGTGTATGAGTGTTATTTTGTTGGAGGGCTTGCCGGAGGTTTGATATTTATGATTAGCTATAATATTTTTCCGGTATTTAGTCAGGTAGCACATTCGGCACATGCAGTTGGGGCATCTGCAGGTGTGCTGGCAATTATTGTGGCAACAGCAACACTGCTTCCCGATTATACTATAAACCTTATGTTTTTTGGAAATGTAAAACTAAAATACATTGCATTGATAACCGTATTGCTTGATGTGTTGATGATACCACAAAGTAATGCCGGTGGTCATATTGCGCATTTGGGTGGTGCAGCAACAGGATTTTTGTATGTGAAATATATCTACAAATACGGAAATATTTTTCCGAATAGTTTTGCAAATTTATTTGGGAACAAGTCAAAAATGAAGATTCATTTTCGGAATACAGAACCAACATCATCAAAATTTGAGCAGCCCACTCAGGAAGAAGTTGATCGCATATTGGATAAAATAAGTAAGCATGGATACGACAGCCTGAGCAAAAAAGAAAAAGAAATATTGTTTAAAGCAAGCAAAGATTAGCTATGTTCATTATCAATCGTATTGTTTTCTTTTTTAACTCGATTGCGATTTTTGCACTCCTCATTTCTTATTTGGCTCCTTACATCAGTCCTGAGTTTTTATGGTATCCGGCCTTTCTTGGTTTGGCTTATCCGGCATTGTTAATATTGAATATACTTTTCATCGTGTACTGGCTCATATTTTTCAATATGAAATTTTTATTCTCGCTAGCTGCCATAGTTATTGGGTTCAACTACATACCAAAATATGTTCAGTTTAATGATAAAAAAGCAAGCGACAATAAGCCCGGAACTGAATTACAGGTTGTAACATTTAATGCAAGATATTTTGGACAACTTGACGAGTTTAGCAGCCAGGAAACGGAGTTGTTTTTAGACAAGCTAAGCAGGTTAAATCCCGATATATTATGTGCGCAGGAGTATCATGTACCTAGCTTGGATGCATCACAAAAACTGTTAGCAGAGGTGATGAATTATTTCAAAAAATATGAAGCTGCAAATGGGATGAAAAGAAATGAAGTTCTTAAAACGGAGAATGTCATCATCTATTCAAAGCACCCAATTATTCAATCAGGTTTAGTTGAGCGCGAAAACGGAAGCGGAAATTTTACCGTGTATGCAGATATTGTAAAAACAGGAGATACCGTTCGTGTGATAAATACACATTTACAGTCAATTGGCTTTGCAAGCAGAGAATACAAAGCCATACGTGCCATTATGGGAGACGAAGACTCATTGTCCTTTTCAGAATTAAGAAATGTAGGCAGTAAAATGAAGTATGCCTATATGCTAAGAGCAAAGCAGGTTGATGCCATCACTGATTTTATTTCCAAATCTCCTTATCCGGTAATTTTGTGTGGAGACTTTAATGATTCACCTGTTTCGTATGCCTATCGAACATTAAAAGGAGAACTGAATGATGCATTCATGGAAGCTGCTTCAGGGCTCGGCAGAACCTATATTGGGAAAGCACCTTCATTGCGAATTGATTATATTTTGTATGATAAAAAATTGCAGGCATACGATTACTATGCCAAGGGTTTTGATTTCAGCGACCACAAAATGGTAAGTTGTAAATTAAAAATTATTCATTAACCACACACTTGATTTTCAGTAAGTATTTTGTAAATTGCTTTATTAATAAAGCCGTTTATGAATCCGTTTGAACAACATGCAGAGAAGGCAAAACTATTGCTTGAAAAGCAGCTGACACCCGAAGAAGTGCGAATGCAGTTGATGAGTGAAGGATTGGATGAGCAATCATTAAGTGAAGTAATGGATGAGGCCATTAAAAAAGCAGCACGCAGCAAAGCGCTAAACCGTGGGGTGAAAATGATAGGCGTTGGTGCATTGTTTTTGTTCTTGGGATTCTTTTGCACCATCTGTTTTAACGATACCGGATTCAATGAAAAAATTTCATTATACGGATTTACCTCATTAGGAGGTGTTTTATTAATTGGTGGAATGATTTTGGTTTTTGGTTAATTCTGATTGCCATTCTTGGTAACCTTTTATGCATAACATACAATAAATAATCATGAGTATGGCGTATAGCCAAAGGCCTTGATTTGCATACAGCCAGCAGCTTGCCGCATCTATTACAAACCAATAAATCCAGCTGCTACGTATTTTACGCACCTGCATATAGGTAGCAGCAAAACCAAATATGGTTAGCACGGCATCAGGTAACGGATTTTGGGCATTGGTATTTTTTTGAAGCAACAAACCTGCCGCTAATGAAATTACAGCCAGCACAACAAACATTACGCTATGTATGGAAAGCTTCCATTCGGTTGCGTAAACGTTATTTCCTGTTTGCCTGTTCCAACTCCACCAGCCATATAAACCCATTAGTACATAATACGAATAGATAAGTGCCTGCCCATAGAGTGTAGCCTGCATCATAAGCAGAACACCCAATGCCGAGCCTACAATGGCAAATGCCCAGCAACGCATATCCTTTTTGGTAAGCAAAAACAGATACAGGATATTGCAGACAACAGATAGTATTTCGATAAAAAGGGGCATTATATCAATTGCAAGTAAATAATTTGTATGATGAAAGCAGGATAGACTTATAATTATTTATAATAAACCAGATGCTTATCTGAATACAATAAATTATTTATTGAATAAATGAGGAAACATTTGCAAGCAATTAGATTGCGTTTTCATTTCGCCTTGTTTATTGGTAAACCAAAAATAAATACCAGCCACCAACATAAGCTTTGCACCAGAAATATTCATACATTCACATAATGTGTAATATTGAGCAAGGGTAAGGGGTTTGGCATCACGTTCAATTTTTGCATAATGTCTTTTTGAATAATGTAAACCATGACTCAGATGAGCTGTATTTAAATTATTGTGGATTCGCAAATGCCTAATAGTTGCATGTACAATACAATAAAATAACTTTTCGTTGCATGATTTTTTCCCCATATAAGCTTTCCATTTTATTTCATCAAAAATCTGTTCACAGTGGTAGTTCGAAGTTATTAACCCGCCTGCTCTGCTTATGGCCAGCGCTCTGCGGGCAGGTTCGAAGTTTGAAGTCAGTTCGAGTAGCATGGGGTTGCCTGCGCACTAGCGCGTATCGAGAACTTGTATTTAGTTTGACGTTAGTTGTGAATAAGGAATAACCACGAGAAAGTCCCGATAGCTATCAGGACGCGCGGTAGCAG
>JBIINH010000120.1:0-7187 GCA_044337585.1 Bacteroidia bacterium | reverse complement strand
ACACAAAACTTAAATCCCTTTCATTTTGATGAAGCCATCGATTTGAAGCAAAATAAACGCTATGCTCCTTATGGATTAATTCCATTAGCGATATTGCTATTGGTCTATATTTTTGAGCCCGATGTGATCAATGATAGTCCCAATCGAATAGTGAATTATAATGCTCATTTCCCTGCACCTGCACCTTTCAACTTTCGAATAGTTAATGATACGCTACATGCAGAAGAGCACACCGATTTTGAACTGTTGGTAGAAGTTGAAGGCAAAGCAATTCCTGATGAGGTATACATGGTGATTGATGGAAACAGATACATGATGCAACGCGACAACAAAAATACGTATCGGTATACGTTTCGCAACGTAAGAAACAATGTAAACTTTTTACTTGTAGGCAGTGGCTACGAGTCGGAGCAATATGAATTAAAGGTAGATGCCATCCCGGTGATGCAACAATGGCAATTGAAATTGGTGTACCCTAATTACACACGTAAGAAAAGTGAGTTGCTTACAAATCCCTCTGATATAGTAGTTCCATATGGAACGCAGGCTTGTTGGACTTTATTTACCAACCACACCGGTGATGTTGATTTTTTATTTAATGGAAAATCGAACCGTGCTGAAAAAATATCAGATAAACAATACACTTTAAAAAAACAGCTTAGGGAAAGCTTGCCGTATTTTATTTTATTAAAACACCCAACCAATGGATTGAGCGATTCCATGCAATACGGTATCCAAATAATTGCTGATGAATATCCGAAAATTGATATTTCTGAGAAAATAGATAGCCTTAGCGGAAGCATAAATTACTTTGCGGGTCAAGTTCAAGATGACTATGGCATTACCAGGTTGACATTTAATTACCATATCATAAAATCAGCTGTTGCAAATAGGCAAAACAAAAAAGAATATCGAACCATTGGCCTACCTAACTTGGAATTGCAACATCGTTTTTATTATGAGTTTGATTTAAACAGCATACAAATACAACCAGGCGAAGAGGTTGAATATTTCTTTGAAGTGTGGGATAATGATGGTGTTCGGGGTGCAAAGTCAAGTCGTTCACAAGTGATGTTGTACAAATCGCCAAGTATGGAAGAGTTGCTAGAGCGCAGAGACAATGCTTCGCAAAAGCTTAGCAAAGAAATGGAAGCAGCCATAAATGAAGCCAAAAAACTTCAACGCGAAATGAAAGAGCTGGACCAAAAAATGGCAGATAAGAAAGAGCTGACTTGGGAAGAAAAAAAGAAATTAGAGCAACTTTTAGAACGACAAAAACAATTGCAGAAAAAAATAGAACAAATAAAGCAACAGCAAAAAGAAAATGTGAAAAAGGAGGCCGAGTTTAACAAGCAATCAGAAGAATTGCTTGAAAAGCAAAAACAGATTGATAAACTATTTGAAGAATTGCTTAGTGAAGATTTGAAAAAACTAATACAGCAAACCCAACAAATGCTGAATAACCAAAATAAAGATCAGATAAAAAAAGAATTAGACAAATTGCAAATGAACAATAAAGATGTGGAGAAAGAACTTGACCGCATGCTTGAGCAATTTAAACAAATGGAGGTAGAGAAAAAACTAGACGAATCAATAAACAAACTGGATGCTATAAAAGACGAGCAAAAGCAATTAGCAGAAAAAACAGAAAAGCTACAATCCGATAACAAGCTAAACAAGGAAGATAAAAAACAGCAGCTTGATGAAATTAAAAAAGAACAAGAGAAACTAAATGAAGCGTTTTCTGAATGGCAAAAGAAAGCAGAAGAACTGCGAAAAGAAAATGAAAAACTAGAGCAACCAAATGAAATAGCCGATACCAAACAAGAAGAAAAAAGTGCGGAAGAAAAACAACAAGAAAGCAGTGACGAACTAGAAAACAACAAGCCTGAAAAAGCGGCTCAGAAACAAAAAGAAGCGGCTCAAAAAATGGAAGAAATGAGCGAAAAGCTGCAAGAAGGAAGAGAAAGTGAGAAAGAAAAAGATGATGAAATAAATGCCGAAGCCTTACGAGAAATACTTGAAAATACCATTCAATTATCAAAAGACCAAGAAGCTTTAATGGACAAAATGAGTGCCATCAACGGCTACAGTCCGCAATTTGTAGAAGCGGCAAAAGAGCAAAAAAACATAAGCGACAATGCAAAAATAATTGAAGACAGCTTGCAGGCGTTGAGCAAGCGTGTTCCACAGATCAGTTCGTTTATCAACCGTGAGGTAACCAAAATGCGCGAAAACCTTGACCGCACCGTGAGTGCATACTCGCAACGTAATTTGGGGGAGGTGCGCTACCGACAGCAAAGTGCCATGACCAGCGCCAATAACTTGGGTGTGATGATGAGTGAAATACTGAAACAAATGCAAATGGAAATGCAATCAAGCAGTGGTAAAAAGGGTAGCAAAAACAACCCTGGAAAAGGGAAAGGCAATAGCGGAAAACAGCCCAAAAAAGGCATGGGCGATTTGAAAAAAATGCAAGAAGAACTTAACAAGCAATTGCGAGAAGGAATGAATAAGCAGCAACAGCAAGGAGGCAATAAACCTAGTGAGCAGCAAGGCATGAGTAGCCAAGATTTTGCCCGCATGGCTGCGCAGCAACAAGCCATTAGGCAACAAATGCAAAAGCTGATGAACGAGATGGGCGCAAAAGAAAAAGAAGGCATGGGCGGTAATAAAGCTATGCAAGAAATGCAACGCATGATGGAGCAAACCGAAAAAGAATTATATAATAAACAACTTAGCTCCGAAATGATACAAAGACAGCAAGAAATAATGACCCGCATGCTGGAATCAGAGAAGGCAGAAAAACAGCGCGAACAAGATAAAAAACGAGAAGCCGACCAAGCCAAAGAAAAAAACCAAACTGCACCTCCTGATTTTTCGCCCTACTTTAAGCAAAAGCAAAAAGAAACAGAGTTGTTGCAAACCATCCCAGCTGAGTTGCAACCCTACTACAAACTAAAAGCGAAAGAATATTTTAATAAAATAAGTGGCAACTAATTTCCTCGCACTATATGTGAACGGGCATGCTTAAGGGCGAATTGTTAAAAAATTGCTACAATGCAGGTATTCGGTGAAATCTGCTATCTTTGCCCGCCAAATCCACAAATCAAATAACATGAGCGGAAAAATCACTTTTACCATGATTAAGCCCGATGCAGTAGCAAACGGCCACACAGGAAAAATCATTGACCACCTTATTCAAAAAGGCTTCAAAATTAAAGCCATGAAGTACACACGACTTAGCGAGGAAAAAGCCGGTGAGTTTTACGACATACACCGTGAGCGCCCTTTCTTTGGCGAGTTGGTTACCTTTATGACCTCAGGACCGATAGTGGCAGCTGTACTTGAGAAAGACAATGCCGTAGCCGATTTCAGAACGGTAATTGGAGCAACCGACCCTGCAAAAGCTGATGCAGGAACCATTCGCAACTTATATGCAAAATCTATAGATGCTAATGCCATACATGGCAGCGATAGCGATGAAAATGCAGCCCGCGAAGCAAGCTTCTTCTTCAACAATTTCGAGCGCTTCTAAGCAGTCATAAAACAGCATTTTTAACAACCCGCTTTCTGCATAGGAAGCGGGATTTTTTTTGAATGCTTTATAGTTTACGCTGATAGCTTACAGTTGTCGGGGAAGTGCGACTTGTGTATGCTAATTCAAATCACTAATATGATTTTTAAATTATACATAGCTATAAAGAACTGAATAATACTGTTGGGAAAGAGAGAAATTATAACAATTCTCACGCTCGCTGCCGCGCGTCCCGATAGTCCTGATAGCTATCGGGATCGGGACTTTCGCGTGGCAACCATATCTTTTATCGCACAGCTTTCCATTCATATAGTTGATCTAATATCTCAATATCACTTAATATACCTTCACCAACCTACTCTGCCTGCAACCCATACTTCTTCATAAACTTTCGGTAAAGTGCTTGCTGCTCACCATTAAGTTCTACTGCTACTCCATCAATAAAAGCCTGCTCAATCATATTGGTGCGCATATCCAGTAAATCTCCATTGCAAATAAGTAGCGATGCTACCTTACCTGTTTCAATCGTACCGATGCGTTTTTCATCTCCGCATATTTGTGCCGCATTTCCCGTAATCAGTTGCAGGGCTTGTTCTTTGCTCAAACCATAAGCTGCGGCTGTACCGGCATTAAACATGAGGTTGCGACTTTCCCAACTTCCACTATGTGACAGCGCCACGGTGATTCCTTTTTGTGTCATCAGGTAAGGCAACTTAAAAGGCATATCAATATCTTCATGGTTGGATGATGGCAAACGGTGTGTGATGTTAAGTACAACCGGGCTTCCAAATTTTTTAATTTCATCCAATATCAAATGTCCTTGCTCGGCACCAACCCACACGATTTTCCATGTGCGCTTATCAGTATTATTGCCTCCTACAAAATAGCCGGTTTGTTTTTCAAAAAAATGCATCGCTTCGAGCATGCCTTTGGCGGTTGACACATGTACATATATTCTGGCATTGCCGGCCAATGCCTTGCGCATGGCTTCCATTCTCAGGTTTACGGGCGATGGTGATTCGGCATTGCAATAGGCTGTGGCTTCGTTAAAAAATACCTGCAGGTTTTCAATTTGTTTCAGTCGTTGCTCCTGTATTTCTTTTTCTCCCGAAATGCCCCACTCAGGCCAGTTGATATGAATGCCGTCATCGGTAAGTTCTGCTGCATCTTCCCAGTTCCAGGCACGTGTGCGCAAAATGGATGAAGTGCCTGAAATGAGTCCGCCTTGCGGTACAGGCTGCAAATACAATATGCCGTTAAACAAGGCCGTAGGTAAAAGTTTTGAGTCGGTATTGAAGGCTATAAGCGAACGCACATTGGGGTTGATATTTCCTACTTCCTGATAATCGCGCGTGGCACGCACCGCATCTATTTCATTCAATCCCAAAATGCTGTTGAGGCAAATAAGTCCCGGATACACATGCTTGCCTTTTGCATCAATATACACGGCATTTTTATACATGGCATTAAGCTGAGTGCCAACATGAATAATTTTTCCCTGTTCAAAAACCACTACTCCGTTGTCAATTACTTGACCGTTGCCCACATGTATGGTGGCATTTTGAATGATGGTGGTGGTTTGCTGCGCAAAGGCAGACATGATGATGGTGCACCATAGTGCAATCAGTAAATTGATTTGCTTAGTCATTCAATAGTTCCTCCATTTCTTCTGTTTCGGTATCGCAGTGGTATACCATTTGTCGTCTTGATCGCTTATTGGATGTAGCCTCGCCACCTTGCACAGCTTCTATCATTCGGCTAATGAGTGCCATGCGCAGTTGCGAAATTTCTGTTCGTTGCTGCACATCACGCACACTGTCGTAAAGGCATCGGCCATCCACATAAGTTTGCAGCACGCGTGCATACACACTCAGCGGGTTATCGGTCCACAAAACCAAGTCCGCATCTTTGCCTACTTTTATACTGCCTGTTATGTTATCTATATGCAACATGGTGGCAGGGTTGATGGTAACCATATTCCATGCATCTACTTCATTTATGTTTCCGTATTTCACAATTTTTGCTGCTTCATGATTTAGCCTTCGCCCCATTTCGGCATCATCAGAATTTATTGCGGTGAGCACACCCATTTTTGAAAGTATGGCAGCATTGTATGGTATGGCTTCTATTACTTCATATTTATAAGCCCACCAATCGGCAAAAGTACTTGCATACACCCCATGCGTTTTCATTTTATCTGCTACTTTGTAGCCTTCCAGTATATGGGTAAAGGTATTTACATTAAATCCAAACGAGTCGCACACATGCATCAGCATATTTATTTCAGACTGCACATAAGAGTGGCAAGAAATGAATCTGTTTTTATTTAAAATTTCGAGCAATGCTTCCAATTCTAAATCGGTTCGTTTAAGTTTCAATTTTTCATATTCGCGTGCGCGGGTAAATGCATCTATCACCACCTGCTCTACTCCCATGCGGGTTTGCGGATACCTCACCGTTGCTCGATCGCCCCAGTTACTTTGCTTCACATTTTCGCCCAAAGCAAATTTGATAAAGCCAGCTGCACCGGCTATTTTCATTTGCTCGGGTGTAAAACCCCAACGCAGTTTAATCAACGCACTTTGTCCGCCAATGGGATTTGCCGAACCATGTAGCAATTGTGCGGCCACCACGCCTCCTGCCAGTTGGCGGTAAATATTAATATCCATATGATCTACGGCATCACCAATACGCACTTCTGCTGTTACTGCTTGTGTACCTTCATTTACGCCATTTTCAATAGCAATATGCGAGTGCTCATCAATAATACCAGCAGTGAGGTGTTTGCCTGTGGCATCAATAATTTTTGCACCACCAAGGCTCAGGTTTTTGCCAATAGCTACAATTTTTCCGCCTTTTATGGCCACATCGGTTTCCTTTAAAATGCCCTCTTTTTCGCTGGTCCAAACAGTTGCATTTTTAAAAATAATAATTTGCTGTTGCGGCTCTGCTGTCCATCCGTAATCGGTAAACGGAAAACACAGCGGAGCAATACGTGAAATTGTTTTTTCAGTCCTCGCACTATCAATTCGGGTTGAGTCATTACCGGTGCTGTTGGCTGTAAAATAGCTTGATGTGCCTGTGCTGTCAAATATGCGCACATCTGCATATTCAACTTTACCGGCTTCGTTTACAACCTTTGCATCCAGCCTCCACGATATGTTGCCTGCACTTGCATAGGCAGAAATCACTGTGGCATTAACGGTTGGCGAGCCTGTTTCTTCAGGCTTAAATGTATAGGTAATATTATCAACCTTCAGTTTGTTTCCTTCTATCGAAAAAGTTTTTGACGGGTTGGTGCTTGTATATTTCCCGTCCCATGTAGCTCGTGGTGTTGCTTGTATGTATCGCTCTCCCATCGACCACGTTTCGAGCAGGGTAGTTTTTTCTTCAAACAGGGGTTGGTCGGTAATGATGAAATTAGCGAGTTTGCCTTTTTGCAAAGAGCCTGTTTCATTCCAGATATTGATTAGTTTGGCTGGAGTTTCGGTAAGCGCTTTCAGCAATTCATTTTCATTTATTCCGTTTTGTTTTGCCTTCAGCAGGTTTTTAAAAAACACCGATGCACTTTCACATCCTTGCGAAGTGATGCAAAAAGCAATGCCCGCATTTTTAAGCATGGCAAGGTTGTAGGGTGCCATTTCCCAGT
>JBIINH010000119.1:0-7192 GCA_044337585.1 Bacteroidia bacterium | reverse complement strand
TTTACGGTTTTGCGTAGGGCAGCTCTTCTATTTTCTGAACCGAATAATACGTTTCCAATCCATTTACCCCTACTGCTTTGGTTTGGTCTAATTGCACAATTTGTGATTGACTGAATGAATCATCTTCCATAATAATTTCTTGCACCTCACCAACCATCAAGATGGTTCCGTTGAGCGCAATCGGGTATTCAGCTACAAACTTCAATCCTATTTTCACAATGCTTTCTTTAACGTAAGGTGCTTTAACAGCATCCGTAAAATGGGCAGTCAAGCCGGTTGCTTCAAATTCACTTATATCATAACGCGCAGATGTTTGATGGGCTTGCTTATAGATTCCTTGGTGAACCTGATTGATGGTGAAATAACCCGTATCTTTAATATTTTGATAGGTGCCTCGCGGCACACTTACCGGCCTTTGAATAAATCCCATAAAGGGCGGATTGGCACCAATATGGATGACCGAATTAAATATTGCGAGGTTTGTCAATCCAGTTTCACTTATTGTTCCAATCAAATTGGCTTGTCGAATGCCGGGTAACGAATTAATTAGATTGGTACGGGGTTGTTTTTCCATACCTAATATTTGTTCAAGTGTAATGGATGTGCTCATGTATATTTGATTTAACGAATGGCACTCATGCCTCCATCGATATGTAATATTTGTCCGGTTGTCCAAGGGGCATTGAGCAAAAAAAGCACACAGTCAGCAATGGTATCTGCACTGCCTAAGGATTTTAGCGGATGTCTATCTTCTGCAGCTTTCAATTTCGATTCCGTATTTATTAACTTATCTGCAAGGGGCGTTTGAGTAAGTGATGGCGCAATGGCATTGACCCTTATTTTGGGAGCAAACTCAGCAGCCAGAGATCGGGTAAGACCTTCCACGGCACCTTTGGCTGCAGCAATGCCCGAATGAAATGGCATACCATTTTGAACAGCAACGGTACTAAACAAAACAATTGAAGGTTGCTCAGCTTGTTGAAGTGCCGGTAAATAATGACGGATAGTTTTAATAGCACCCATCACATTGATATTCCATTCGTTTTGAAAATCTTCATCTTTGATTGCCCTAAATGGTTTTAGGTTAATGGTTCCCGGGCAGTAAATGATGCCATCCAAAGGACCTTCAATTGAAGGAAATTCTGCAATACCTGTAGAAATATCTACATTGTGAAAAGTGGTATTTGGTAATGTACTCAGTTCTTTTTCCGAACGAGAGATTGCCGTGATACGATTTGCCAAACTTAATTTTTTTGCCACTGCGAAACCAATTCCACTGCTGGCACCTACAATTAGATAATGCTTCATGCGAAAGTAAACAACCCTTAAGCTGAATTGTTTATTTACTTATCACGTAAGTTGGCAAAAAATGATTTCATGAGATCGCTGCATTCTGCTTCAAGAATACCGCCTATGAGTTCGGTTTTGGGATGCAATTTTAGTTTTGCATGCATAAATCCTCTTTTTGGGTCTGAGGCGCCAAATACCACCTTGGCAATTTGGCTCCAATAAAGAGCGCCAGCACACATTACACAGGGCTCAAGCGTGATGTACATCACACAATCGGTCAAGTACTTGGCACCTATATAATTTGCTGCTGCGGTAATGGCTTGCATCTCGGCATGTGCAGTAACATCATTCAGTCTTTCTGTAAGGTTATGGCCCTTGCCAATTATCCTATTTTCATGAACAACAATAGCACCAACAGGCACTTCGCCCTCCTCAAAAGCTTTTTTTGCTTCGGCAAGTGCAAGCCTCATAAAATATTCATGTGAAAATAATTCGGACACAATGTGTAATTTTATCGCATTATATAGAAAATGAAATACTGAAACTAGTATAACAAATTAAATAAAAGCTTCTGTAAAGTACTTTGCAATATGAAATATGTGACAAGTTGTAATTTTGATCAGTAAACTTTTACCAAAAACAGGTTTAAATTTCCCTGTGCGATGCATAAGTTAGTTCCTTAAAAACTACACAAGCAAACCCGACCAATTAATTGCTGAGGCAAGAATTCCACGTATGTCACTAATTGCAATTCGCTCTTGTTGCATGCTATCACGGTGGCGTATGGTAACGGTTTGGTCTTCCAACGACTGGTGATCAATGGTGATACAAAAAGGGGTCCCAATGGCATCTTGTCTGCGGTAACGTTTTCCTATCGCATCTTTTTCTTCGTAAAAGCAATTGTAATCCAATTTCAGGTCATCCATTATTTTACGCGCTACTTCAGGTAGTCCGTCTTTTTTGGTTAGCGGAAAAATGGCCAACTTATACGGTGCCAATACAGGCGGAATGCGCAACACCACGCGGGTATCTTTTTTATCCGAGTCGGCCTCGCCCACTTCTTCTTCTTTGTATGCAGCACACATCACGGATAAAAATAACCTGTCAAGTCCTACGGATGTTTCAATTACATACGGAATATAGTTGCCATATGGCTTTCCGTTTTCATCCAACTCCGCATCAAAATACTGCAGCTTTTTACCTGACAATTCTTGGTGGTTTTTTAAATCAAAATCGGTGCGAGAGTGAATGCCTTCCAATTCTTTAAATCCAAAAGGATACTCAAATTCTATATCTACAGCCGCATCGGCATAGTGTGCCAGCTTCACGTGATCATGGTAACGGTATTTTTCATTTCCCAAACCTAGTTTTTGGTGCCATTTCAGGCGGGCTTCTTTCCAGTGTGCATACCATTCTTTTTGTGTGCCGGGGCGAATAAAAAACTGCATCTCCATTTGTTCAAACTCCCGCATGCGCATAATAAACTGGCGCGCAATGATTTCATTTCGGAAAGCTTTACCGGTTTGTGCTATACCGAACGGAATTTTCATGCGACCGGTTTTTTGCACGTTTAAAAAATTAACAAAAATACCTTGAGCGGTTTCAGGGCGCAGGTAAATTTTATCGGCATCTTCTGCCATAGCTCCCATTTCGGTGCTAAACATCAGGTTAAATTGGCGCACATCGGTCCAATTACGGGTACCGCTGATGGGGCAAACTATTTCATGTTGTTCAATCAAGGATTTCAATTGCTCGAGGTTATTTTCAAGCAAGGCCTTATCTAATGCTTCTTGTAATTCAGCTGCTTTGTTGGTTTTGCCGTCTTTTTCGTAACGGGCAATTTTATCTTCCAATAACTGATCGGCACGGTATCTTTTTTTGGAATCTTTGTTGTCAATCATGGGATCGCTAAATCCATCAATATGCCCACTGGCCTTCCAGGTTTTTGGGTGCATAAATATAGCGGCATCAATACCCACAATATTTTCGTGCATTTGTACCATGGCTTTCCACCAATACTGGCGCAGGTTATTTTTTAATTCTGTTCCGTTTTGTCCATAATCATATACCGCACCTAATCCGTCATATATCTCACTTGATGGAAATACAAAACCATACTCTTTGGCATGGCTCACTACTTTCTTAAAAATTTCATCCGACATGGGCGCAAAATAAAGCCAAATGTAGAATTACAAAAATCAGGTATTACCGTGTTTGTGGGAAACGCTCAAAAATGAGTGCAATTTTCTTTTCTAAATTGTTTTGGTAATTCACCGGATCAAGGATGCAAGATTCTGCCCAACCCCTCCATATCATGCGGTTTGTAGCCCTTTCAATGGCTACAACAGTAAGTGTGCCCGTTTTAAATGGAATTTGTCGGGTTTCGTATCCGATAATTTGTGGTTGCGACCATTGCTGCCACATCATTTGCTGTTGCATCATTTGCTGCTGAGCCAACATCTGCTCTGCCGACATTCCAAGCATTGGCGGCATCATTGGCGGCATGAAGTTTTGTGGATGTGCATATATCGGATATTGCCTGGTGTAGGTTCCTTTCTCTATTTGCAAATCATAAAAGAACAATACATCCGGTGAATCTACACTTAATGACAAGCCTTTTGCCACAATTGATTTTTGCGCATATACTTTGATATTGTTTTCAATAATCTGGTTGTTGTAGCGCTTATCTACAAATTGCATATCATAGGATGGCAACCAGGCATAGGTATCCAATTTTTTAAAGTTGATACTTTTGTCGACATCAAATGCTACATTACTAATGGTTGAACACGATACGATGAAAATGATTACAAGGAAGAGCAGGTTTTTCATGCGCACAAAAAAAACGATTGCTAGCCTGCTATGCTAATCGATTTGCATTACTGACACAACCATGATTGAAATATTAACTATACTGAATAATTAGGGAAGTGGCGCAATCATACTTCCCCTCATTCAAAAACATTTCACTGATACATTCTTGGTTTTGCAATACTCCTTGTGTTTCATACCTTGCGGTTGATTTTCAATGCCTGAATTATTAATCTATACAGAACTTTCTTCCGCAAGGCTGCACTATACCACAACGGAGTTATTTGAAAAATTTGCCCCTTGCTCGGTTGTATTTACAACAAGTATATCGGACTTTAGCAACCACGCTGCGCCCATAAAAATTTGCTACCATGCTGAAAAAGTAATTCCCAATTGTGTACATATCATGCCTCATGGATTGTTGGCCGAAAGTGGTATCAGAAACTTGCCTGTTGCCGTAGAACAACACCCTACCTGGCAACACATTTTTTTTATGCAACCAAAAGGTGATTTGCCATTTGACCTATTGGCTGCCACTTTCTATTTGCTTAGCAGGTATGAAGAATATGTAGACACCCCAAAAGATGAACATGGTAGGTATGCACACGAAAATAGTGTGGCCTATCAGCATGGTTTTTTGGAAATACCCCTCATTGATATATGGCGACAACAGTTGTTTAGCTTATTGCATCTTGATTTTGTACCACGCGCCTTTCACTTTCAGCCTACGTTTGATATTGACCACGCGTATCGATACAAAGGATTGTCGTCCGGTCGTTGGTTATTGAAATGGCTTAAATCATTGCTATCACTTCGGGTAGCCGATGCTGGTCAACAGTTGGCAGTTGCATTGGGTAATACCAAAGACCCTTTTGACACCTATGATGAAATAAAACAACTCTGTTCACGGTATGGCATACAACCGCATTTTTTTTTCCTGATGAACGGAAAAACCCGTTTTGATAAGCAAGTAAATACCCGAAGTGCCTTATTTCAGAATTTGATAAGATATATTTCAGGTTGGGGTAAAATTGGAATCCATCCTTCGTATGCCAGTATGCAAGAGTTGCAGTGTATGGAAAACGAAAAACAAGAACTTGAATACCTACTTTCAGAAAAAGTGAACAACGCGCGGCAACATTTTTTAAGATTCCAATTCCCACATACCATGAACGGTTTAATACAATGCGGGATTACGCATGATTATAGTTTGGGATACAGCAAATTTGCAGGTTTCAGGGCGTCAACCTCATTTTCATTTAATTGGTATAACCTCATTGAGGAGCAAACAACACCGCTTATTTTGCATCCTTTGGCTTTGATGGATACCACTTTACGCTATGGCATGCGGCTAAGTCCTCAGGAGGCAAAAAATAAAATTGACCTGCTGATGCATCAGGTGAAAAAAACAAACGGTACCTTTATCAGCATCTGGCACAACTCCAACTTAAGCCAAGCCGAGGGATGGCAAGAGTGGAAAGACGTTTTTGTTCACTTATATATTGCAGCAAACAGGTAATGGAAATAAGGTATTTAAAACATCATGAAATTGACAAATTGAAATGGGATAGCTGCATCGAGCAGGCCATCAATTTTCAGGTGTATGCCTATTCGTGGTATTTGGATATTACAGCTCCCGGTTGGGAAGCGCTTGTAGCAGATGATTATAAAGCTGTATTTCCATTAACGGCCAAAAAGAAAGTTTTTAGATACTTGTATCAGCCCTTTTTTTCCCAACAATTGGGATTTTTTTACCCCGATAAATCTTATGCCGGTGAACTCAAAAATATCATTAAAGCCATTCCAGAACATTTTAAGCTCATTGATATTTACCTGAACTACAGCAATGATTCGTTGCAATTGAAAAATGGGAAAATAAACACACGCAAAAACATCATACTTGACCTTAAGCCCGAATACAAACAGTTGCACAAATTCTATTCCGACCACACCAAACGCAACCTTAAGAAAGCACAACAAGCACAACAACAAGTTAGCAATTGCAATATTGAAGCGGTGGTGGCACACTACCGTAAAAACAAAGGAGCAGAAACTAAAGCGTTGACAAAAAAACATTATGATTTACTCACCACGTTGCTTACTGCATTTCAAAACAGGAACCTGCTTGAAGTAATTGCCGTTACAGATGCGCAGAAAAACATCCTATGTTCGGCAGTATACTTGCATACATCCAATCGTATTTATTATTTATTGGGAAGCACAGATGAAAATGGAAAAGAAATGCGCAGCATGTTTTTGATGTTCAATGAACTTATCTCAAAATATGCCGGAACAGATAAGGTACTTGACTTTGAAGGTTCAGAAATACCTGGTGTAGCCCGGTTTTTTAAAGGCTTTGGTGCGGTAAAACAACATTATTATCACCTGCATATCAACAAACTTCCCTTACCAATCAGGTGGCTGAAAAAGTAATTTTTTGTAATGTCATCTAAAGCCTCAACTTGCATAAAAATTAACCGATGAAAATAGCCGCAATTGATATTGGATCCAATGCTGTTCGTTTGCAAATTGCCCGATTGAGTGATGGTTCTTTTTCAGAGCCGTTTAAAAAAATTGAATTTGTAAGGGTTCCTATTCGCTTAGGTGATGATGCCTTTAAAACCGGTAAAATAAGTAAGGAAAAACGCAAAGAATTTTACAAGGCCATGCAAGCATTTTCGCTTTTGCTTGATGTGTTTGAGGTAGAAGAATGCAGGGCTTGCGCAACGAGCGCCTTGCGAGATGCAAGCAATGCCAAAAAAATAATTGACCACGTAAATAATGAATACAATATCAATATTGATGTGATAAGTGGCCGGGAAGAATCAAGGCTTATTTTGCGAAGCATCAATCACTTGTTTCAACCAAATGAGAAATACTTAACCATAGACGTGGGTGGCGGAAGCACCGAAATGACCATTATTAAAGATAAAATTGCATCAAACTCGGTATCATTTGATGTGGGGACTGTCCGCTTGCTTGATGACGTGATTAAAGAAACCACATGGAAAAACATGGAGGAGTATGTGCAGCAGCATCTAACAGAAGTGCGTCATTCAATAGCCATAGCAACCAGTGGTACCATCAATAA
>JBIINH010000118.1:0-7256 GCA_044337585.1 Bacteroidia bacterium | reverse complement strand
TCCACAAACACAATATTTCTTTGTGGGTTATGCTACCAACAGTTCAACAACATCCATCAGCACAGAGGACAATTTTAGAACCTTATCTAGTCCGCCAACTGTGCAAGCGGGATTAAGTGCTGCGGCATTTTCTACTTCACAAATTAATTTAACTATCACCACAGCTACTTTCCCAGGCTCAGGCGCTACACAAGCAGGTTATGTGGTAATTTATGCAACTGGTACACCAACTTTTACTGCTACAAACGGACAAGCACCAGCAGCAGGTGTTGGCTCAATCTTTGCCACAAGTGCTTCTGTATTGCCAGCTACCCCAAGCACCACAGTTAATGTAACTGGTTTGACCCAATCTACTTTATATAACTTTTTAGTAATCCCTTATACTTGGGATGGTACCAATGCTTCAACCTATAATTATTTAACTGCCTCTGCTCCTACTGCAAATGCAACTACACAAGGACCAGTAACCATTTCAAGTCAAGATTTTGAAACTAGTCCTGCTACACCTACTTTAACTTATACAACAAATTCTAACGGTGCCATAATAACTGGCACCTCTGCTTCTGGTGATAGACCTGCAAGCACAAATTTTTATACGAGTTCTGATAAAGCTTGGAATGCGAATAATACAAGTTCAATTGTAACTTTTTCAAATTTAACAGGATTAGCTTCATATACCTCCAAAGTGTTTGAATTTAGATTAGCATCCTTCTCAATTAGTTCAACTGGAAATGGGGCTGATGCTGGAGATATTGTAACAGTTGAAGTATCAGTTGATGGAGGTTCTACTTGGTCTTCAGAATTACGTGTTTTAGGTAATAGTAATGCACAATGGTCTTATGCTGGTTCTGGTTTGGCATCCGTGGCTTATGATGGCAACAACACTCCAACAGATTTTGCCCCTACAGGCGGGGGTAATAGAACAACAGATGGATACGCAACTGTTAGAGTTAGTTTGTCTGATTTGACAAATCAGGCACAATTCAGAATAACAATGCTAAATAATGCCAGTGGGGAAAGTTGGGTAATGGATGATGTCAAATTAACTGGTACGTTGAACACCTCTCCTACCATAATAACTAGTGTTTCAACCCTAACAAACTTCTCACAAACCTCTGCCACACCAAGTGCTGAGCAAACCTACACTGTTTCTGGTGATAACTTAACAGCAGATGTAAGTATAGCGCCTCCAACTGGATTTGAAATTTCAACTACTACTGGTGGTGCATTTTCTGCAACCAATCCTATTAATTTAACTAGAACTGGTGGAGATTTAGTGGGTGAGCCAGTTACCATTTATGTGCGTCAAAGTGCTAGTACTTTAGGTGCAGTTTCTGGAAATATTACGCATACAAGTTCTGGTTCAAATAACCCTAATGTAGCTGTTTCTGGAACAAGAACTGGAACCTATTATTCAAAATCAACTGGCAATTTAAATGATTTAGCCAATTGGGGATTAAACACAGATGGAACAGGATCTGCACCTGCCAATTTTACGACAGATGGTGTAATTTATGAAATTAGAAACAGAGCCACTGCTACCATAGGAGCCAATTGGGTGGTATCTGGAACTGCTTCTAAAGTAGTAGTAGGTGATGGTACCAATGCTATAGACTTTACCATTCCATCTGGTTCCACTTTAACTGGAACTATTGATGTAAGCAATGCTGCCGAATTAACTATTGAAAATACAACAGCACCAACCTTTGGAACTTTTGCCACAAATAGTACTTTAGAATATAATAATATAGCGGTTACTTTATCAAATTCTACTACTTATAGAAACTTAAAATTAAGTGGAACAGGAACTAAAACATTCCCTGGCAATACCGTAACCATCACAGGTAATTTAACCTTAGATGGAACTACTTTAAATGGTAGTAGTAGTAATCCATTTAGCACAATTTTATTAGCTGGAGATTTAACTTATGTTGGAACTGTAAATGCTCCAGCAGATGCTAATTCTATTACATTATCTACCAATGGTACTGCTGCTGGAACACAAACCATTACAGGTGCAGGCAATACAAGTCGTTGGTTTAGAATCACTACCACTACTGCCAATACTATAGTATTATCAACAGCAGGTGGTTCAACAAATCTATTACTTGGAAATGCAAATAGTGGTGGACTTACTTTGATCAATGGATCAACATTAGATATGAATGGCAATGATTTTCAATTCTTTAATGGTGCAGCTTCTTTTATATTAAATACAACTGGAGCCATTTCAACAACATCATCAACCGATTTCAATTTAGAAAGAACCACTTCTGGAAGTTTAGGAACGATGCGTTTCACAAGCGGTGCTAACACAATTGGTAACTTAACCTTAAACCATGCAGGAGCCACCAATACATTAACCATAGGAAATCCTTTAAATGTAAATGGAGTAATAACCGTTACCGATGGTACTTTAGCTTCTGGCGGTAATATCACTTTGAAATCTAATGCAACAAGTACTGCAAGCATAGCGGCAATTGGAGCTGGCGGTTCAATCACTGGAAATGTTACGGCTGAAAGGTATATTCCTTCCTCAGCCCGCAATTGGCGTTTTATATCTCCATCAGTAAGCGGTAGCAATTTTGATGATTGGCAAAATGAAATTTTCGTTACCGGTACAGGTGGTTCTGCAAATGGATTTGACCAAACCGGAAATAATTCACCGGGAGTATTTTGGTATGATGAAACATTAAACGGAAACCAAAACATTGGTTGGCTTTCTCCGGGAAATATTACAACTGCACATATAGTAGGCAAAGGATACCGTGTTTTTATCCGTGGCGACCGCAGTGATACTGGAAGGCTAACAGGTACCAATACTACTCAAAATGCTGTGGTAATAAATACTATAGGCATAATAAACTCCGGAGACATTAATATGCCTATTACATTCACTGCAAATGTAAGTGTTGCTGTGGACGGCTGGAACCTTTTAGGAAATCCATACCCTTCGGCTTATAATTGGAATGCGTATTATAACAATTGCACCACAGGCTGTTACAGCAATATTGATCCCACTGTTTGGGCTTATGATGCTTCTGCAAATAATTACCTATCGTATAATGCAACATCAGGCGGAACTTTGTTGAATGGAGTCATTCCTAATGGCGCTTCATTTTGGGTAAAAGCCAATGCTACTACGCCAACTTTACAATTTCGCGAAGATTACAAAACAACACTTGCCAATAGCTCAACTTATAAAACCGCCAACAGTGAGCTCAAAATAGAATTGAAACAATCAGGTAGCAACAACGCTGATTATTTTATCCTGTTACATAAACCAACAGCATCTGCATTGCATGATGGATTTGATATCCCAAAAATGTATGGTGCAATCAATTTGATGAGTTTTGGTAGCGACAATATCATGCACTCCCTTGATTGCAGACCAGAGTTAAGCTCGCTGAATGATACCATTCAATTATCAATATCTGCAACTTCAGGTAATTATACATTCAATATGCAATCAATGCCTGTGAGCACCAAATATTACTACCTAAAAGATAAATTACTCAACCATTTTATCCTGCTCACTGCCAATACCACTTATCCTTTCACTGTGTCGAGCTCAAATACACAAAGCTCAGGCAATCGTTTTTATATTGTTTCCAGCAACAGCAGTTCATTGCCTGTTTCCTATGCTTCCTTAACAGCTGTGGCTGTAAATAATGAATCGCATATCAACTGGTCGACAGCAAGTGAAACCAATACAAGCCACTTTGAAATTGAACGCAGCACGAATGGCATTGATTTTATCAAGATTGGGCACGTGGATGCTGCGAATAACAGTACTCAGATTGTTCAATATGCTTTCATAGATGCTAATCCGGAGTTGGAAAACTACTATCGCTTGAAACAAATGGATTTAGATGGCAAATTTGAATACTCGGCAATTGTGCGTGTTTCATTTAAAAACAAAGCGAATAATTATGCCATTTGGCCTTCGCCTGCAAGCGATTTAGTGCAAATAAATAACCTGACAGATGATGAAGTTACTTATCAAATAAACAATGTGATGGGTCAACCTGTGAAAAATGGCAGCATATCAGCCACTCATAACAGCATCGATATTCAACAATTGGAAACGGGTGTTTACTTCATCAGTTTGCAGACCATAAGCGGCAACACTGTTTTGAAATTTGTGAAAGAATAAATAGATATTCAATTCTGCTAATCCATAATTTACTCTTTCGAATAAATACAGTATTCAAAGATTAGATAATGGCCTATGACAGTATTGCCAAACAAACAAGGCTTTGGATTATGCGCTGGCTATGTAAGCAACCCATGAGTTGTGTGGGGCTGCGATGTGGCACGGCTTGGGTTGCGTGGCTAGACAATGCCGTAGCTTTGTTGCAATGCTGTCATGAGCCTTGATGTTTTGTGCCTACTTTTGCATCAAGGTAAAAGTAGGCTGGGGCATGGGCAAAGCCCCATATCGTTAAAATAAACGGAAGTAATATGTTTAATTCTAAATTAAATAAAGTTGAAATGCTTTACGTCTCTTGAACAAGGTTGAAGACAGTAAAAAATTACGACCACTTAATTAAAAAGTAATATTTATTTCAAATAGTGATTTTAATGGACAATATCTATCACTGCAAACCATATTTCAACTCCATTTCAATTGCTTTAAATGTTTTTTGTGGCAAGCCACAACTTTGGTCAATACACAAATAATAATGTGTATCATCTGTAACTAGCTTTTCTTTTAATAATGGTAAAGCAGAATCAGCAACGTTCTTCGTAAAAAACAATGTATGCGGATGATAGGTTATAGCATGTGGAAGTTGTGCACTATTGCCACAGGTTACTACCTGCTTGGTTCCATATGATTTCATCAGCAAAAGCTGCATCCAATTTGTAAATCCGCTTGGAAACTTCTCCACTTTATGCTGAATACGGAGCACCATTTTTCCAGCTATTTCTGCGTAATGAGGCTTATCAAAAATAAAACTGAGCACGTGCAAACATTTTGCAAACGTTGAATTTGCAGAAGGTATCACATCATCATTCACATCTATTTTTCGGGTAGCCAATTGCTCATCTTGTTTTGACTTAAAATAAAACAACTCGGCATCTTTGTCATAAAACTGTTCGATAGATGACTGCATGATGTCATTTGCAACCAAGGCATAACGCTCATTTGAAGATGCCTGATACAAGATGATGAGTGCTTCGATAAGTAAGGCATAATCTTCGGCAAATCCATGAATACTTACTTTCCCATTTTTATAAATGCGCATCAATTTTTTTCCATCCCACATGTGTTTGAGCAATTCATTGGCAGCTTGTGTTGCCATAGTTAAATAATCAGCATTTCGAATTGCTATGTATGCGTCAGCCAACCCTTGAATCATCAAAGCATTCCATGACGTAATGATTTTATCATCCAATCCTGGTCTTACCCTTTCAGCTCTTTTAGCTAGCAGTTTAGCGTTACATGCCGAAATCAATGCTTGTATTGCATTGTTATCTTTTCCGGTCAACAATTCCAATTCGCTATCGGTTCGGGTTTTGTATAATATATTGTTTCCATGCTCCCAATTTCCGTAGGCATCTGCACTAAAATATAAACTGTAGATGGGTTCGTCTTCACCTAAAACCTGTTTTAGTTCCTGCTGTGTCCATACATAAAATTTACCCTCAACCCCTTCGCTGTCGGCATCCAATGCACTGTAAAAAAGTCCTTCGGGTGATGTCAACTCACGTTTTACAAAATCAATTGTTTGGTTAATGGTGTGGGCAAACAACTCATTTTTTGAATACAACCATGCGTGGCTGTATACGCTCAAGAGTTGCCCATTGTCATACAACATTTTCTCAAAATGAGGCACTTTCCAATACATATCTGTACTGTATCGGGTAAATCCGCCTCCAACCTGATCATACAAGCCTCCTTCAGCCATTTTGGTTAGTGTTTGATTTACACCATGCCATAATTTTTCATTTCCGGTATAGCGGTATAATTGAAGAAACAACTCCCAATTATTTGGCATCGGGAATTTAGGCGCCCAGGTATATCCACCCAATTCCAAATCAAAATTATCGGCCCATTTCAATACAATTTCTGTTACCCGCTCTGCATCTAACAGCTTATTATCGGCCGGTTTCGGGAACATATCAAGTTTCTTGATTCCATTTGTAAGATCGGTGGCATATTGCATGGCATCCTCTCTTTTATCTTGATAAAAAGTGGCTATCGAATTCAGCACCCGCATCCACTCCTGTTTTGGAAAATAAGTACCGCCATGTATAGGCCTTCCATCGGGTAGGGCAAAACAATTGAGCGGCCATCCTCCACGTCCGGTAAGCAATTGCACTGCATCCATATACAGTTGGTCTACATCAGGTCTTTCTTCTCTATCTACTTTAATGCACACAAAATGTGCATTCATAAGAGCTGCCACTTCTTCATCTTCAAAACTTTCGCGCTCCATTACATGACACCAGTGACAAGCAGAATAGCCAATGCTTACCAAAAGTATTTTATCTTCTTTTCTTGCTTTTGCAAATGCTTCTTCGCCCCACTCATACCAATCAACCGGATTGTGCGCATGCTGTAGCAAATACGGACTTGATGCCTGAGCAAGTCTGTTGGTGTGTTTATGTGTGGTCATGACGTGTAAATTAAAAAAGCCTCCTGAACTCAGAAGGCTTTGCAAAGTTGAATAATAATCTTTTATTTTTTTCCTTGAATGGCAGCAACAAGTTGTGCATCATCGGGAGTAACTCCTGATGCGTAGTATTCAATAAATTTACCATTTTCATCGATCAAAAATTTACCAAAATTCCAACGCACACTTACGTCTTTTACCTTGTTATATTTCTGTTGGGTAAGCCATTGGTAAACCGGGTGCTGCTTATCACCTTTTACATCAATTTTTTCGGTAAGCATAAATGTTACGCCATACCTACGGCTGCAAAATTCTTGTATTCGCTCTGATGAGCCTGGCTCTTGTCCACCAAATTGATTGCAAGGAAATCCGATAATTACTAACTTATCTTTATAGGTATCAGCCAATTTCTGAAGGCCTGCAAGCTGTGGTGTATATCCGCATTCTGATGCTGTGTTTACACACAATACCTTTTTACCTTTGAACTGCGCAAAGTTGATAGTAGTTTTCCCATCCAATGCTTTGATTGATAGCTCATGAAACTTTGCCGGCACCTGATTGGTAAGTGCGGCTGATGTCAATAGCAAAATGCCCAAAATTGAAGCGGTTAAAAAAAGTGGTTTTTTCATAATTAAT
>JBIINH010000117.1:0-7278 GCA_044337585.1 Bacteroidia bacterium | reverse complement strand
GTACTTAGCTACGGAAACAGGATAAAGGTTTTGTCTCCGAAATGGCTTGCTGACGAACACCAAGAAACCTTAAAATTGGCACTAAATAACTATGCGGTAAATAGCTAAATCAAGCTATTCAATATTTAATATGGTATTGTGACGGAATGTCCTACATTTGCACGGCAAATAATGAAACGTATTATTTGCCATGATAAACGATAAAACAAAATTCTTCGGAGAAGGACTCACATTTGATGATGTTTTAGTTCTGCCAGCCTACTCTGAAATTCTTCCACGCGAAGTAAATACCTCAACACAACTTACACGCAATATCCGTATCAATGTGCCGCTAATTTCGGCTGCTATGGATACAGTAACTGAATACCGTATGGCAGTTGCTATGGCCCAACAAGGTGGTGTGGGAATCTTACATAAAAATATGAGTATCGAGCGCCAAGCCGAAGAGGTAAGGAGGGTAAAGCGCAGTGAAAGTGGAATGATCATGGACCCTGTTACATTATTAGAGGGTGCTACATTAAGAGATGCACATAAATTGATGACCGATTACAAAATCGGTGGCATACCGGTAATCAATAGCGCCAATAAACTTATAGGCATACTCACTAACCGCGATTTGAGGTTTGAAAAAAACATGAACAAAAAGGTAACCGACATCATGACCAAGGAGAACCTGGTTACGGCACCTGAAGGAACTGATCTTAAAAAAGCTGAACTTATTTTACAGAAATATAAAATCGAAAAGTTGCCTGTTGTAAATAAACAAGGCAAACTTATCGGACTCATTACATACAAAGACATTTTAAAACTTAGAGATAATCCAAATGCTTGTAAAGATAAGCACGGCCGTTTACTAGTTGGAGCAGCTGTGGGTGTAGCGGCAGAAACAGAGGAACGTATTACAGCACTTGTAAAAGCCGGAGTAGACCTGGTAATTATCGATACCGCACATGGTCACTCAAGAGGTGTACTTAACGAAGTAAAAAGGATGAAAAAAATGTTTTCGACACTGGATATTGTAGCCGGAAATGTGGCAACAGGTGACGGAGCAAAAGCATTGGCTGCAACCGGTGTTGATGCGGTAAAAGTGGGTGTTGGACCGGGATCAATTTGCACTACCCGAATTATTGCGGGTATTGGAGTTCCACAATTAACTGCAATATATGAAGCTGCTAAAGCACTAAAAGGAAGTAAAATCCCTGTTATTGCTGATGGAGGCATTCGCTATAGTGGTGATATTGTAAAAGCAATTGCTGCAGGTGCAAGTACAGTGATGTCGGGAGGTATTTTTGCTGGCACTGAAGAATCTCCGGGGGAAACCATTATCTATGAAGGTCGTAAATTTAAATCGTATAGAGGAATGGGAAGCATTGAAGCCATGAAAGAAGGCTCTAAAGACCGATATTTCCAAGATGCTGAAGAAGAAATTGCCAAACTTGTTCCGGAAGGTATAGTAGGTATGGTTGCGTACAAAGGCTCACTCAAAGACGTAATATATCAATTTGTTGGTGGATTACGCGCAGGAATGGGATACACAGGATCTAAAGACATCGCATCGTTGCAAAGAGCAAAATTTGTGCGCATATCAGGTGCCGGTGTAAAAGAAAGTCATGCTCACGACATCACCATTACCAAGGAAGCTCCCAACTATAGCAGAAGGTAGGTTGATAATCCTCCTCCTCATTTAATTTACACACAAATCAATTGTAAGTATGCAGTTAATGATTAAAAATGCATACAAACCATCATATTTGAATCATGTTTGCAAGCTTAAGTCCAAAGCATAAACTTATTGTATACATCGTCTTGGCTTTTTTTGCCTTGGTGTATGCTTCCATATCGCTTGTCAATCATTATGTGTTCAGAACAAACGGATATGACCTCGGTATCTACAATCAAATATTGTATTCTTATGCACACTTCAAAATAAGTTTAGCTCCCATTCAGCAACCGCTTATCAACCATATTTATGCTGACCATTTTGAACCCATTTTTATCGTATTTGCACCGTTCTACTTCCTGTTTGGAAGCTATACCTTATTAGTCATCCAAATAGCATTGGTTATTGGGGGCGCTACAGGTATACTAATCTATTCATTGCATGTTTCTAAAAATCCGGTATTGTCCATTGCCATCATGTTACAGTTTCTCGGAATGTGGGGAATTTACTCTGCCCTTTCATTCGATTTTCATAATAATGTAACGGCAGCCATGCTTGTTCCTTGGCTGCTTGTGTTTACCCATAAACAGGATTGGCCTCGTATCATCATCACCTGGTTGCTCATGTTGGCTTGCAAAGAGAATATGGCTTTGTTTACCGCATTTATTTTAGCAGGATTGGCCATTCATCATTTCAAAAATAATTTACTTAGAAACAGGCTGCTGCTTTTGTCTTTTTTTTCATTGATATATGTTGTCATTATTATTGGTTTTGTTATTCCTGCACACATGATTCCGGGTAAAGATTACTTGTACAAAGGCATGTATGAGGCGTTGGGCAATACAAAAACAGAAATCCTCAGCACTTTATTATTCAATCCATTGAAAGTTTTCCATTTGCTCTTCAACAATCAATTGTCGGAGCCCATTTATGATGGTATAAAAAAAGAGTTTCACATGGCGGTGCTTTACAGTGGCGGTTTTTTTCTATTACTCAGGCCACAATTTCTAATGATGCTAATACCAATTTATGCGCAAAAATTGTTTATCAATGACCCACAAAAATGGGGAATCAATTACCATTATAGCATTGAAGTGATTCCTATTATTTGTGCTGCAACAATTTCTGTAATCAATAATCATTCAATTCTTCTAAAATGGTATAAGCTAATCATGCTGTTGATTATCGGAAGCACCTTTTATTTCACCTTTACCAAAATAAAATCGCGAAAATCTGTTTGGTATGACTCAATCGGTGTGGCCATTTATAAAAAAGAACATTACATAAGTGCACTTGAAATTGCAGAAGCCAATGCTGTCTTGGCTACATTAACAGACGAGGAATCTATCAGTGCCCAATCCAATTTGGTTCCACACTTGGCAGGAAGAGATACCATTTACATGTATCCCAAAGTTGAAAATGCCCGCTATATTGTACTTGCTCCTGATACCTACACCTATCCTTTAAGTAAAGAGGAGTTGCTCGCCCAATTAGAAGCACTCAAACAAAGCACAGAATGGAATTTGCAAACACAAAAAGGCGGAGTCTATATCTTCAAAAGAAAATAAATCCAGTAGATATTCTAGTTCCATAATTGACAATTAATCCAGTACTTTTCTGCGATTTCTATTAGGTACAATTATTAACTTAGAAGGCATATATAAAAATCAAGTCATTGTATAAAAAAAACGGACTCCCTATGGAAGTCCGTTTTTTTATTTCAGTTGCTACAATGATTAATTTTCAGCAGCCGGTTGATCTTTCGATGGGCGTTCAGGTTTCGGAAGCAACGCTTTGCGCGACAATTTCAGTTTACCTGTTTTCTTGTCTACTTCAATCAGCTTCACTTCTATTTGTTGGCCTTCTTTCAATACGCCTTCCATGCTTGGCAAACGCTCCCAGCCAATTTCGCTGATGTGCAACAAACCATCTTTGCCTGGTAATATTTCGATGAAAGCGCCAAAATCAACAATGGTTTTTACCTTGCCCATATACACTTCGCCAACTTCGGGAACAGAAACAATACCTTTAACGATAGCAACTGCTTTGCGCATGGCATCTCCGTTTGTGGCAGCAATTTCTACAATTCCTTTTTCGCCTACTTCTGTAATTGAAATGGTGGTTCCGGTATCTTTTTGAATGCCTTGAATTACTTTACCGCCCGGTCCAATCACTGCACCAATATATTCTTTATCAATAATAAGGGTTTCGATTCGAGGTGCATGTGGCTTGTAATCATCTGCAGCTGATGAAAGGGTTTTATTCATTTCATTCATGATATGCAAACGACCGCGTTTTGCTTGGTTCAACGCTTCTTCTACCATCTCCCACTTCAATCCGTTTATTTTGATATCCATTTGGCAAGCAACAATACCTTTATCAGTTCCAATTACTTTAAAATCCATATCACCCAAGTGATCTTCATCACCAAGGATATCAGTAAGGATGGCATACTTTCCGGTTTTATCATCAGAGATGAGTCCCATTGCCACGCCACTTACAGCTGATTTTATTTTTATTCCTGCATCCATCAATGCAAGTGAGCCAGCACAAACAGTAGCCATTGATGAGGATCCGTTTGACTCAAGAATATCTGAAACAATACGGATGGTATAAGGACATTCTTCTAATGGAGGAAGCACTCTTTTTAATCCACGTAATGCTAGATTTCCATGTCCTATTTCCCTGCGACCAGGACCACGATTAGGTTTCACTTCACCCGTAGAAAACGATGGAAAATTATAATGCAATAAGAATTTTGCATACCCTTCGTTCATTGGCGAGTCAAGCATTTGCTCATCAAGCTTGGTGCCTAATGTTACCGAGGTAAGCGATTGCGTTTCACCACGCGTAAATACTGCTGAACCATGCGCTGCCGGCAAATAGTTTACCTCTGACCAAATTGGACGAACAGTTTCCATATCTCGGCCATCTAAACGAATTTTCTCATTTAAAATCATGGCACGAACTGCATCATATTCTACATGATGAAAATATTTATTAATTAAGAATTTATCAGGTGTGGCTTCTGAACCCAATGGATAAAATGTAGCCACAAACTCTTCTCTTACCTTTTTAAAACCTTCACTACGCTCGCTCTTGGCTAGTTTCGACTTTGCTATATTATAAATCTTTTCGTAAGCAAATTCCCTGATTTGTTTTTCCAAAGATTCATCATGGCGCTCGTGATTGTATACACGTGCAGGTTTGCGACCACCCAACATTTCACAAAGTTCCCATTGTGCTTTACATTGTTCTTTAATTGCTTCATGCGCAACTTTCAATGCAGCCAACATATCAGCTTCGCTTACTTCGCCACATTCACCTTCAACCATATTAAGATCGTGTTCGGTTCCGGCTACAATTAAGTCGATATCTGCTTTTTCAAGTTCATCTTTAAACGGATTAATTTTAAATGCTCCGTTGATACGAGCCACACGTACTTCTGATATTGGACCATTGAAAGGAATATCGCTTACCATCAAAGCTGATGATGCAGCCAAACCTACAAGGCAATCAGGCAATAAGTTTTTATCTGCTGATATCAACTGCAACATCACTTGTGTGTCTGCATGATAATCTTCAGGAAACAGTGGACGTAAAGCACGGTCTACGATGCGGCTTACCAATACTTCATAATCACTAAGCTTTGCTTCGCGTTTGTGAAAGCTTCCGGGAATACGACCAACCGCAGCAAACTTTTCTTGATAGTCTACTGTAAGTGGCATAAAATCCACATCTTCTTTCGCATCTTTAGCTGATACGGCTGTTGCCAAAATCATGGTGTCGCCCATGCGCACCACTACAGATCCATCGGCTTGTTTAGCCAATTTTCCTGTTTCAATAGAGATGGACCTTCCATCTGCCAGTGTAATTGTTTTTGTTTTTACTTGCATAATTTTAAATACCTCTTGCCACATTCATCCAACCTCTTTTCTGCGTGGCCCACAGTAAAATCGGTTTTACATAAAAATACAAAAGCAGGACTATTGCCCTGCTTTTGGTTAATGTTAAGATTTGAAATGCATTTGATATGCCGGAATTATTTACGAATATCAAGTTCCTTGATAATTGCGCGATAACGGAAGATATCGTTTTTCATCAAATAGTCAAGCTGTGAGCGTCTCTTACCTACTAATTTAATTAGGCTAAGCTCTGCCGAAAAATCTTTTTTGTTCTTCTTTAAGTGGTCAGTGATGTGGTTGATGCGGTGTGTGAACAACCCGATCTGACTCTCAGCTGAGCCTGTGTCGGTTTTCGACTTGGCTGTACCGTACTTTTCGAAGATTTCTTGTTTCTTCTCAGTGGTCAAATTCATGTTTTAAATTTTAAATGGTTATTAATTTTAATAAAAAGGCCTGCAAATATAGGCAAATGCAAATAGGAAACAACCTGAATAACAATTTATTTCCAATTAATAAAATGCGCTTGTTTGCGGTATAAAGCCTTGGATGTCTTACGTGTATATGACGCTCGCAGCATGTCAAACAGAGCCGCAACAATAAACATAAAGAATAACCACAACAGATTTAAGTGGGAAAACAACCAACTTAGGGTACGGTATATTTTTTTTATTGCAGACATGAACACCTCAAAGGTAATGGGTTATGTTGAAAAACAAGTGGTTCTGCACAAATTTTCCACATTCTGCTGTACTTTTTATTAGAATTGTACCTTGCAAAATTATTTAAATACCTGATTTACTGTATGAAAGTTGCTGTAGTAGGCGCCACCGGATTGGTGGGAAATGTTATGCTTAAAATTCTGAAAGAAAGGAATTTCCCTGTTTCTGAATTGATCATGGTTGCTTCGCCAAAATCTGTTGGCAAAAGCATGGAGTGGAATGGGAAGTCATATCGCATACACAGTATGGAAGAAGCCATAGTGGCTAAGCCGGCTATTGCACTATTTTCGGCCGGGGGCAATACCTCATTGGAATGGGCGCCTAAATTTGCCGAAGCCGGCATAACCGTAATTGATAATTCATCTGCATGGCGAATGGACCCCGAGAAAAAGTTGGTTGTTCCTGAGATTAATGCTTCTGTACTTCATGCCAATGATAAAATAATAGCCAACCCCAATTGCTCTACAATTCAATTGGTAATGGCTTTATATCCATTACACCAAAAATTTGGACTCAAAAGGGTTATCGTTTCTACATATCAATCGGTTACAGGCACAGGTGTGAAAGCTGTCATGCAACTCGAAAACGAACGCAATGGCATAGCAGGCGAAATGGCTTACCACTACCCCATTGATAAAAATGCCATTCCACACATTGATACCTTTCTTGAAAATGGATATACCAAAGAAGAGATGAAATTGAGTAACGAAACAAAAAAGATTATGGGTAATCCTGCAATTGAAGTTTCTGCAACTTGTGTGCGCATTCCTGTAATGGGTGGACATAGCGAAAGTGTGAATGCACAATTCGAAAAACCAATTACGGCAATGGCCGCCCGTGAGGTATTAGCACACACTTCGGGAATCGTGGTATTGGATGATCCCTCAAAACTTGAATACCCAATGCCTTTAGTTCATTCACACAATAGAGATGAGGTATTTGTTGGAAGAATAAGAGTAGATATTACCCAACCCAATACTTTAAATATGTGGAT
>JBIINH010000002.1:0-66150 GCA_044337585.1 Bacteroidia bacterium | reverse complement strand
CGAACAGGTTACACCTTATGATACATTTATAGCGGGCAATGGAAGTCAAATAACAGCAGATTCGGTAAACTACGAATCAATAAATGCTACATACAGCAGTAATCAATTGCGTGTGAATGCTGATATATTATATCATACCAATCCTGATAGAAGGTTTTCGTTGTTTTTTGGTGCGGGTATTGTTATGGGCGCCACTTTCAATAACCAAACGCAAATATTTTACATTAACCAATCATTCATTACAACAGAATATGAAAACACTACAACAGTGTTTTCGCAATCCACTCAAGAAACAAAAAGTGAGCTATACAACAACGGAAGTGGTTGGCTAGCTGGAGGATATATACCAATAGGATTAAGTTACCGCTTGGGTAAAACCACACCCCTGCTGAATCAAACTGCTGTATTCGTTGAATTCAGGCCCGGACTTACAGCCATAAATGTGCCTGAAATTGCAACTTATATTCTACCTACTTTTCATTCTAACTTAGGAATTCGAATCAGGTTTTAATTAATGATAAATTAGAAGCGGCATTTGGACCTTCATTAAATATAAGGTCAATAATGGATAGGTTCGGTTTAAAACCATATTTGTACATAAACACCTGCGGGTATGATGGAAATATCATATCCGCATTTTTTTTGGGATGAATGATTTGTCGAAAATCGGTTTCTGATTCCTGGTAAGAAAGTGCAATTTCATAGTGCTTTTCGAGTTTCAACATGTTCATGCATAAATCAAGTAGGGCTAGATTCATGCTATGCAAATGCGTAAACTGCTGATGATAAATTGGCTCTAAGTGATGTCTGTAATACTGAAAGTAGGGCGAACTGTTATAGGCCGAGCAGATTGTTTCCCAATGTTGCTTTTGCCAGTTAAATTCATTTTCTATCAACATATCTTTAACTGATGTTTTAGTTGCAATTTTTTTAACCGGAATACTTAATGCCATCTCACCATTGGCCGATAATACATGGCAGCGGTTGCGATAGCTTTGCTTTACATAATATTCGCCCAAATCGATAACGGGTTGCTTGGATTGCATAAAATATACAAACCAAGATAACGAAGGCAGGTATGCCGTACTGAAAATTTCGCTCATGTTTCAATTAACCAATTGATATGATGCAGACCTATATTGTATTTTTTACATACCATAGATTTTAAGTTGAAATAGTCATCCTCATTTTTTACAAAATCAAATGGTGTACAATCAATAATAACAACAGGCATTCGCTCGGCAAGTAGTTTCAAATACTCCATATAAGCTTTCTGTATATTGAGTAAATAATCATCAGAAATTTGCTGTTCATAAGCACGTCCACGGTTGGCAATATTCCATTGCAGCTTCTCAACGGGATTGTGTAAATAAACAATTAAATCGGGATGTGGCAGCTGGTTGTATATAATATCGAAAAACTTATGGTATAACGCGTATTCATCATCGCTTAGGTTTACTCTTGAAAATAGCAAACACTTGGCTAGCATATAATCACTGATGGTGGGCTGCGCAAAAAGATCTCCTGAGGGCGTATGGGCTTTCAATTGATTATATCGGTCGGTAAGAAAACTCATCTCAAGCGGAAAAGCGTAACGTATTGGATCTTCGTAAAACTTGGGCAAAAAGGAGTTATCTTCAAACTCTTCGAGTATAAGTTTGGCATTAAAGTCACGACTCATGCGTGTGGCGAGGCTTGATTTCCCGGCACCAATATTTCCTTCAATGGCTATGTAGTGATGTTGCAACTGCATGCCTGCAAGGTAGGCCTATGTTGTATAGGTGTACTTACAATTTTTCCACGTTGCTTTGGTCAATGCAATCGTCCAACAATTGTGCAATGGTTTTATTCAACACCGGATGCACAAAATCCGTTGCAATTTCATTCATGGGTTCTAAGGTAAACCTACGTTCATGCAACAAAGGGTGAGGTATCGTTAAACCGGATGACTTACAAATCAAATCACTTGCAAACAGAATATCAATATCAATAATGCGGGGTTCCCATTTATGCAACCGTGTGCGGCCCATTTCCTGCTCTATTTGCAAAATGGTTTCCAGCACCTTTTCGGGTGTCATTTCTGTTTGTACTTCTAGCACCTGATTCAAAAAATCCTGCTGATTGGTATTGCCCCAAGGAGCAGTTTTATAAATTGATGAAGCATTGTTTACAATTCCCAATTTATGAACGATATTTTGTCGAGCTGCATGAAGATGCTCGGCCGAATTGCCTATATTGCTTCCGGTGAGGAAATAGTATTTAATCATTTAACCACCATTTGAATGGTATTGCGGGTACGTTGCTCAAGCAATAGTTCACGACCTTGCAGTAATTGTTTCAATGTGGCATCATCATAGTACATCACGGTGTACATTTCCAATGCCTCGTTGCTGCGCACGTTAAATTCTATGTTTAGGTCGTTTTTCAAACGTTCAATTTTCTCTCCACTGTCATCTACGCACACACTAAAGCTTATGGCCGAGTTTTGCATCAGGTTTATTTTTACCTGATGTTCGGCAAATAGCGAAAATATTTTACTCAGGTTATCCTCCACAATAAATGAGAAATCGCGGCTTGAGATGGAAATCAGTACCTGATTGGTTTTGGAAATAATAACAGGAATACGCTCTTCATTCACCTGATTATTTACAACTGTTCCCGGTGCATCGGGATTGATAAACGATTTTACATAAAGCGGGATATTTTTGCTTTTTAGAGGCTGAATGGTTTTGGGGTGAATAACGGTAGCACCATAATAAGCCATTTCAATGGCATGGGTATAGCTTAGCGCATCCAGTTTCACCGCATCAGGAATTTTCTTTGGGTCGGCATTCATTACACCGGCCACGTCTTTCCAAATGGTAACACTTTCAGCATTGAGGCCAAAGGCAAATATTGCAGCGGAGTAGTCGGAACCTTCGCGGCCAAGCGTAGTGGTCAAGTGCTCTCGGCTTTGGCCGATAAAGCCCTGTGTAACCACAATTTGTTTTTGCACGATGGGCTTAAGCTTACGCTCAATCATGGTTTGTGTGGTTTGCCAATCCACCTTGCCTTCTCTGTAAGTAGAGTCGGTACTGATAAAATTACGTGCATCCATCCAGCGGTTTTTAATGCCGGCTTCATTCAGGTAAGCACTTACAATGCGGGTTGAAATAATTTCACCATAGCTTACAATCTGATCGTATGTGGTATCGCGGTCGTGCTCGGGATATGTTTCAAGCATACATTCCAATTCGATAAACAAGTTTTCGATATCATCATAGGCATGGCTTGGACTGTTGGTTAGCAAATCAGCAATAATTGCATCATGAAAAGATTTAATATCTTTATAAATGGCTTGCATTTCTTCCTTCTCAAAACGGTCATATGCTACAGCAAGCTTCTCAAGCGCGTTGGTCGTTTTGCCCATGGCCGAAACCACAATCAACAGCTGATCATTCTTATACTGATTGAGCACCCGTGCTACATTTCTTACCGCATCTGCATCTTTAACTGATGCGCCACCAAATTTGAATACTTTCATGCAAATGATAATTGGCGGCAATATTACGTTAAAATAGACTGTTATGCTATATTTGCCCACTATTAATAAACATCATTCAAATGTCATCATCCATCAAAAACGTTACCACACTTGGCCAGTTTATCATTGAGCGACAGGCTGACTTTCCTTATGCAAAAGGCGAATTTTCAAGATTGATGCGGGATATAGGTATCGCTGCCAAAATCATCAGCCGTGAAGTGAACAAAGCGGGTATTGCTGAAATTATTGGCGAAACCGGAGAGGTAAATGTGCAGGGCGAAGACGTGAAAAAGCTGGATTTAATAGGAAATGAGTTGTTTATTCAAGCCCTTACCCGCGGTGGCGAATGCTGCGTTGTAGCTTCTGAAGAGGATGATGATATACGCATATTGAATGGGCCTTACTCCAATAATGCAAAATATGTGGTATGCATGGATCCGCTTGACGGCTCTTCCAATATTGATGTGAATGTATCTATCGGAACCATTTTCTCGGTTTACCGCAGGGTAACTGAGCCAGGAACAACACCAACCATTGCCGATGTGCTTCAGCCCGGTAATAAGCTGGTTGCCGCAGGTTATGTTATTTACGGATCATCAACCATGCTGGTATACACAACAGGTGCAGGAGTTAATGGCTTCACCCTTGATACTTCCATTGGTGAATTTTGCCTTTCGCATCCCAATATCAAAACACCAAAAGATGGTGCCATCTATTCACTAAATGAAGGAAACAGCAGCGATTTCCCTATTGGCGTGCAGAAATATATTGACTGGTGCAAAGAGAAAGACAAGGAAACCAAACGTCCTTACAGTGCACGCTACATTGGCTCAATGGTGGCTGACTTGCACCGCAACTTGCTTAAAGGTGGTATTTTTATTTACCCGCCTACAAATAAAGCTCCTAACGGTAAATTGCGTTTGATGTTTGAGTGCAATCCCATGGCATTTATAGTAGAACAAGCAGGTGGTAAAGCCCATACCGGAAGCGAACGTGTAATGGATGTAAAACCAGAGGAATTGCATCAGCGTGTGCCGGTATTTATCGGTTCAGAAAATATGGTAAACAAAGCCGTAGAATTTATGAATGCCCATGCGCAACAGGCTTAATCTGCTTATACTTTTTATTACAATTACATACCACGTGTCAGCACAATATACGTTTACTCCGGATAGCATTCTTGATGGTAAAATAAATAGTGAACTTCTGCAAAACAACTATACCTGGTATACCAAAGGCTTGGCCGAATACATACCTGACGACAGCATTTGCAATAAACTGAAAGCATATGCTCCCCAACTTTCATTTGTTGTGGTTATGGGAACTTGGTGCAGCGACAGTCGCGAGCATATGCCGCATTTCTACAAAGTGATGAAACGAATTGGTGTAAACGAAACCCAAATTGAGTTGATTGGAACGCTGCGCAATAAAACATCATCGCATATTAACTTAAGTCATTTACAAATTGAATATGTTCCGACCTTTATCGTGATGAACAAAGGAGAGTTTGCCGGAAAAATTATTGAAACCCCAAGTACAACAATAGAAGGTGATTTATTGAAATTGCTGATTAAGCCTTAGTTTGAAAATACGTGGTTAATAACTTTATTCGCTGTAGTCACCTTTAGCACATAATTTCCTTTCCCAACTTTTTTGGTGCTAAATAAAATAAACCTGTCAGCGCCTGCTTTTTTCATTTTCCGACTCCCGTGAGCGACTATTCTGCCTTGTGCATCTTCTACCTTCCACGTATAGGTTTGTGCTTGTTTACTGTACACCAATGCATGAATATTTTGATCAGAAAGTTGCGTTATATGGATGACACTGTCTTCCATTTGCTTCTCACTTTCCAGTATACCCAATGCGAGGGTAGCTTTGGGAATTCCATAGCCAAAATGAATATCCGGTTTAAAATAATGATCAGCGCTGATGCGTAATGCATGTCGAATTTCATCAGGGGTCGCATTGGGAAAGGCTTGTAGCAAACAAGCTACCATACCAGATATAAGTGGCGTAGCATAAGAAGTTCCATTGCCTTTATTAACAACACCTGATGCGGATATGGAAAATGTACCTTCAGCCATTGCAGAAACATCCGGCTTTACACGCTTGTCAGCTGTTGGACCCTGAGAGCTAAACATGGCCATATTTCCGAACATATCAACCCCACCAACAGTTATTACCCCTTCTACATCAGCCGGTGCTGCAATAAAGCGCCAGTCTTTATCACCTTCATTTCCTGCACTGTTAACTACCACAATACCTTTGCTAACAGCTACAGATGCTGCTTTGCTTATGAGTGTTGTTTTTCCGTCAAGTTGTTTTATTTGGTGCGAATAAGCTTCCTCATCAAATTCATTATAGCCTAAGGACGATTGAATGATGTCTACTCCAATACTGTCACAAAACTCAGCAGCCATTAACCAAAACAATTCTTCTAATGGAGACTCAGTAATATCATCTTCGGTACACATTAAATAATAAATCGCATCGGGTGAAGAACCAACAATTAACCCTGGTTTATAAGTAGCCATTATGGAGAGCACTGCAACTCCATGATCGCCTTCTGCAAACACACTTTTTGTGGGTCTTACAAAATTTTTTGAACCACCAAATCTTGCTCTTTCAAAATAATTCAATACCCTTCGTAGATTTTGCAAATTGCGAAAGCCATTGTCAAATATGGCAACTCGCACCCCAATACCTGTATAACCTGATGCATGTAACGAATCGATTAACAATTGATGAATTTGTGCACGTGAATTCCCATAAAATCCGCTATCATACATCGTATTTACTCCCGTTACTTTTTTGTTCAACTGCTCTATCTGCATTTCAATATCCGGAAAATCAATTCCTTTTATAGAAGACGCACTTTGTGCACTCGAAAATGGATAAACTGATTTTACGAAACTGTACTGTTTTAATGACTCAACAGATTTGCGGTTATTGCTTTCTATAAAAACCATGTTTAACCATTTGCTTGTATAAGCAACTTTATGTCCAAGTGCCTGTAAGGTATCAATGATGATGTTACTTACCGGTATATCGCGCATATCAGGCTTGATTTGTAACCTGTTTTTTCTTTTTAAACTTTCTGGAGTAAATAATTCCTCTGGTTTAGACAGTTTATATATTGAAGTGTCTTTGGCTTTGAGTTCTATAGCAAAAATGTTTGCACGTTGTGCAAATACTATGCTTCCAATAAAATGTAATAGCGAAAAGAGAATTATTTTTTTCATGCTATCGGTATTGAATCAATCGGTATTGTTTTCTAAACCCACGTGTACCGGATACTTGGGTATTTAATGAATCATATTTAAAATACACCAGTCCCACATCTTTTGCATACTGTTCATTTCTGCGAATCACTTCGATGGCATTAGAATCGTTTTCCATTTGAATAATAATAGTATTGTCAAACTGGTTATAAGGAACTTCTGTTGCAATAAATCGGTAGGTAATTGCATCCAATGCATTAAACATGTTACCATTCCATGATTTATTTTCCTTTACAGGAAATACCATTTTCACAAATACCCGATTGTCTTCATTTTGCTGTGCATACAGCTCATTTTGAAGTGCCCTCCATGTATTTGAAACCCGCCAGTTTCCGTCAAGTGTATCAGCAAATGCTCGATAAATCATGTACCAGTTTTCGCCATTTCCTGATTGATAAATTTCACCAACTTGTTCTCGGTAATAATACCGAAACGTATCAATATCCGTGATGCCTGCATTGTTATCGTAAGCGAGTGAATCAACCAGGTAAATTCTTTCGTTACCGGTAATGAGAGGAAAATATCTATAACCTAAATCAGGTGGTGGCGGTGGATTATCCTCCTCACAAGAAGAAAAAACCAAAACAAAAATGACTAAAGATAAAATGCGTTGCACAGATTCAAATAACGTATTTTTAAACGAAATACCCGAATGAATAGTATCTCCGAACAAATTAAGCCTGAGAAGCAAAACTTTTTTCAATCCATCCTCCACCAACTACATCATTACCTTCATAAAAAACTGCCGACTGTCCCGGTGCTATGGCTTTTACATGCGCATCAAAAACCACCTTCATCCTATCGCCATGCTGTGCTATGACTGCGTGTGTGCCTGCATCTTTGTAGCGTATTTTGGTAATGGTATCAAGCGGGCTATCCAGTTTTTCGTATTTGCCCATATTTACACCTCGCACCCACATCCCATTGCGTTGAAGATCATTTTCATTTCCTAGGATGACAGTATTTGTTTCTGGTTTTATTTCAACTACATATAGCGGATCACCAACAGCAATTCCTAAACCCTTGCGCTGCCCAACTGTGTAAAAAGGGTAACCTTTGTGTTTACCTATTATGGTGCCATCCGTCAAAACAAAATCACCGCCATCAACACGCTCTTCCAAACCGCCAACCCTTCGTTTCAGAAAACCACGGTAATCATTATCGGGCACAAAACATATTTCATAGCTTTCGCTTTTTTTCACCAGTTCGTCATAGCCCATATCCAAAGCCATTTGCCGGATTTCTGATTTATGAAATTGTCCTAACGGAAAACGTGTTTTGCTGAGACTCGCTTGCGAAAGTCCCCAAAGTACATAAGATTGATCTTTGTTTGCATCCAGTCCTTTGCTTACGACAAAACGTTGATTTTCTTGCCGAACTTGGGCATAATGACCAGTTGCAATAAACTCACAATCAAGTTGAATAGCTCGTTTTAGTAAAGCCTCCCACTTGATATGTGTATTACATAGCACACATGGATTGGGTGTTCTACCTGCAAGGTATTCTTCTACAAAATTGTCAATTACAAAATCGCCAAATTCATTTCTGATATCCAAAATCATATGATGAATGCCATGCTTAACAGCAATGGTTCTTGCATCGTTTATACTGTCTAAACTACAGCAACCAGTTTCTTTTTTAGAACCTCCCGATGTTGCATAATCCCATGTTTTCATGGTGATGCCAATTACTTCATAGCCTTCTTCGGCCAACATTACTGCCGTAACGGTGCTATCCAGCCCTCCGCTCATGGCTACTAAAATTTTTCCTTTTTTACTCATTACTCAAAACATTAAAAAGGGTAAAAAGCCCTTATGATTGGTAAAATTATTTGATGGCAAAGATAGAGTGAAATTATCAACTATCGTATTATCTCATTTTATTCATCACGAACTTATTCGAACTTTTTGTTAATTTGAACATATGAGAACCCTACTAATTATTGCGATTAATATTTATATCAAAGGCGATATGCTGATTTTGAACAAAGCCAAAATGGCTAACCTCGCAAGTTTTGTTTAGGTGCGTTAATTAAATAGGGAAACGCCCGGCTACACGAACACCTTTGGCTTTGCGCTGGCTCATTTCATAAGGCCTGGCAATTTTCTTTTTTACCAATAATTTGGTTTCAAGCATCTCTGTGTCTGTTTTATAAACTTTTCCATCGTAATGAACCAATAAATCTTGACCTTGCTCAATAGAAGGCAACAATGTATAATATTCATTTGCAGAAAGTCTGAATTGCAATTCGCGTTGCTTGCCTTTCTCAAAAACCATCAAAAGACTTGAAGAGTCTTTACTTACACACACTCCGGGGGTATGTTTTTTTATTACAACCCGGTGAATATATTTTCCATTCTCATGCTTTATTTTACCTGCATAAATTTTAACCTTATCTGACGCCAATTCGCGTGTGAATACTATTTCACGATCCGTGTAAAATTGTAACTGTTCAACATTCAACTGCCCTGATTCCATCTGTTGACGTGTTTGATGCAAAAACGGTGTTTTAGAAACACAGGAAATGAATAAAAATGATGAAGCCGCAGCCATCCCAAAAATTACGTTTTTCATATTGTTTGTTGATTAATATGTCAGGATTTCCAAAAACTGTGCCGAAAATCAAATGCAATTGCAATTTCAGATTTGAGAAATAGCCTAATTTGTGATTAATTGCGGGTAGTTATGAAATTATTCAAACTTGCGGGCATACATCTGTTATTGATATTCGGTGTATTGTTTATTTTATTAAGTGTAACTGCACTGTTGCTAAGGGGCACAACACGCCATGGTGAAGCACTAACAGTTCCAGACATTACAGGTCTTAAAACTGAAGATGCCATCTCAATTTTAGAAGAGAGAAAACTTAGATTCGTAATAACCGACTCCATGTTTTTTGAAGACAAACCCAAATTGAGCATCATTGACCAAAATCCTGCACCAGAGTCAAAAGTAAAAGAAGGCAGAATAATATACTTGATTGTAAACAGTGATAGGCCTCCCGGGGTATCAATGCCAAACCTGATTGATGTTTCATTAAGGCAAGCACAAGCCATGCTTAAATCAGCAGGCTTAAAACAAGGTACTATTTCTTACAAACCCGATATCGCACAAAATGTAGTATTGGAACAATTATTAGCGGGAAATCCCATTGCAGCAAACGCCAAAGTTCCCAAAGGATCTGGCATTGACTTAGTGCTTGGGTCAGGACTCATTGATAGTATTGATGTGGTAATTCCCGACCTAAACGGATTGACACAAAATGAGGCTCATAATTTATTGATCAGTGCATCGTTAAACTTAGGCGCAGTAATATATCTTGGCAATATTGTTGACAGCTCACTGGCAAAAGTGGCTAAACAGGTCCCGGTTGCGGGTGAAAATACCAAGGGCGGACAAAGCGTTGATTTATATTTGAAACAAGAATGAGATTTATAAAACGTATCCTGATTATTCCGTTAATTTTCACTTTTCAATTTGTGTTTGCACAACAAGGTAAAGAAGTACTCTCTCCATATTATCAAAATCCGCATCCATTACAAGTTGAAAAAGCAGTTTCATCATATCCTGTACGATCAAAAAATGGAAGTATTTTCCCGCATATTGGAAGATTTAACCGTGGCACCCTAGCAGACTCCCTGTGGCTTACAAATGGTGTATTGATCACAAATGAGTGTGCCGTATTTAATGCATTGGACAAAGATGAATTTGTTTACATTTCAAATCCCGGCAATAGCGATACTTGCGATATTCTAACTTCGCAAAACATCACCCTTACCCCATCCAGCGATGCCTATTATTTCCAATTTGTGTATTCAACGGGCAACAACTGGACCAACTCAGATTCATTGCTGTTGCAATGGCGATTTGCCGATGGCACCTATCGTACACTATGGACATCATCGCCAAGCAACCAAACATTTAGAGAAATCACATTAAATGTACCGATTGACTCATTTGATTTGGCGCAGGTTCAGTTTCGGTTTGTACTTATTTCGACACAACAGGTAAGCAACATTGAAACATTCTTGGTACACCGCACTGTATTTGGCAAATATGCTTCCACTCCGTTTAATGAAAATTTCCTTAGTTCATCAACTAGTGCTTTACCATCCGTTCAAAATTGGCCTGTAGCTTCCGGAAATATTTTTGCGAATGGCCCTTATTCAACGAAAGCTGTATTGTTTAATGCATTAAATGACACCGGAGGTGTGTATGACAATGCAAGCGCACAATCCGGATTTTCGGATACACTGCAATCTCATTTAATTGACTTAACTGCATTCTTACCAACTGATTCGGTATTCCTGCGTTTTTTTCACAGCAGCACTTCCAACTCACGCAATTCCGACTCCATCATTTTGGAAGGTAAAACGATTTCGGGAAACTGGCAGCGTATGTGGCAAGCAGGCCGTTCAGTAAACGACTCTTTTGTGTACAATGTTATTCAGCTAAACAATACTGTGTTTAAACATGCACTATTTCAATTCAGGTTTATTTCAAAAGTTACCTATTCATCATCAGACTCAATTCAAATGCTGTTAGGAGGCATTCAGGTTTCGCAAAAAATATACCTGCCATTTATTGAAGATTTTTCTTCATCTGATGTTATTCCTGATCAACGAAAATGGAAGAGTACTTCAACTTATATAAATAAAGAGTTTGCAAAAAATCCACCTAGTATTGGTGTGGCCACCTTTGATGGGCTAGATGCCAATGCTACTCCGTATGGTGTAGGTAGGGGGTTGTGTGATAGTTTGCTATCTCAATCATTTAATTTAAGCGGATTACGCTTTGCTGATTCCGTTATTCTTTCATTTTTTATTCAACCCAAAGGCTGGGGAGAAACGCCTAATAATAATGACTCATTAATACTTGAAATACGAAGTAACCCATGCAACCCATTTGCCTACAAGATATTGTGGAGCACTAGTGCTGTGAATTATAGTAAAGACCGCTTTACACGAATTGATATTGTATTATTTGACAGCAGCATGTTTCATGATGATGTACAAATTCTATTCAGGAATATTGGTAGCCGTACCGGCAATATCAATCATTGGCATATTGACTATATTCAATTTGACAAAGGACGCACCCGCAATGATGCTTACCGAGATGTTGCAATTACAACCAAACCTACATCCCTGATCAAGCCATACAGCAGCATGCCATACATACATTTTGCTGTAAATCCTTCAAATTATACAAAAACAAATCAACGCATGTATATGCGAAATAATTTCAACCTTAATACACCTATTGTATACAGTAGATTGATAAAAAATGAAAACAATGTTTCGCTTGACTCATTTGCTAACATTATTCCAAATTTTTTGGCATTAAGTGATACCAGTATTATATTCAATAACCCAATAAACTTACCAAATCTATCAACAGCAGATACAATTCAATTTAACACCACCTACCGTACAGGAATTATTGGAAGCACAGATAATATACCTACAAACGACCAAGTAGTTATACCTACCTATTTCAGTAACTTTTTTGCATACGATGATGGCAGTGCTGAAAGTGGGTATGGAATAGACCTGGATTACGGAGGCGTTGCATTGGGATATGAATTGGCCAAACCGGATACCCTATTTGGAATTAGCATGCATTTTAACCGCTCTTTTGAAGATGTTTCCCTTCGTACATTTGACTTAATGGTTTGGCAAGCAATAGCAACAAACAGCAACGGTACAGGAGAAACAGTTTTGAAAAGATTTTCATTACAAGCACCTCAATACTTTTACGATTATAATGCTTTCTACTATTTTAAATTTGACGAACCCATTTTAGTGCCTTCCGGAAAATTTTATATTGGTTGGGAACAATCGCAGATATTTAATTTAAATGTGGGATGGGATGAGAATTTTGAGATTGATGGTTCACCAGCAGTTAATCCAAATCTTGCATATAAAATACGTGACCTTTGGCGTAATTCCTCGGTACGCGGCACTCCCATGATGCGCCCGATTGTTGGCAAATGGCTAACGCCTCCGGTTGGTAGTGAAGAAATTGAAGCCAAAACCCAGATTCAAAAAGGCACTTTACAAGTAGTGATTTACCCCAATCCGGCTTCAACCATATTGCGTATTGATGCCCCGGGTAAAAATGGCAAACTTGATATTCGTATTCTTGACTTGCAAGGAAGAATAGTTCTTCATCAATCCAATCTCGAAAATGAAGTACATTTGCCTTTGCTGACAAATGGAATGTACCTGATTCAGGTTACAGATGAATCAGGAAATAGCAGTACTGAAAAACTCATTATTCAACAATAAATCAATAACCTTATGAGCGACATTACCGTACAAGAATTAAAAGAAAGAATAGACAATGGTGAAAAACTACACATCATTGATGTGCGAGAACCGCATGAATTTGAAGAATTTAATATAGGTGCTCAACTCATTCCGCTTGGCACATTACCAGGAAAATTAGCCGAATTGGAATCATTGAAGAATGAAGAAGTGATTGTGCATTGCCGTTCGGGTGCAAGAAGTGCAAATGCCAAATTATATTTGCTTGATAGTGGATTTACCAACGTAAAAAATGTACTTGGAGGAATGATGGCGTGGAGGGATGCGTTCGAAAATTAATTCATGAAGCCAAAGCGGATTATATACTTGTGTTTGATTGTATCGGCTTCACTCATTGCATTTATCAATTTCTTTTGCAATAAAGCCTCAACCGCAACTAACACCTCTCCTTATCTTAATCATCAAGACTCGGTAAAATACGTTGGGATTGAAACCTGCAGGTCATGTCACGGTGATATTTATGATACCTATATCCGTACCGGAATGGGAAAATCTTTTGGGCATGCAACTAAGCAGCGTTCGTCAGCAGCGTTCGGAGATAAACATATAGTATACGATGCCAAACTAAATTTTTATTATAAACCATTTAACCAAGGTGATTCGATTTTCATTATGGAATTTAGGCTTGATGGCAAAGACACCATTTATAAAAGAATAGAACGTATTGATTTCATCGTAGGTTCTGGTCAGCATACCAATTCGCATTTGCAATTTAACAACGGGTACATTAGTCAATTACCAATTACATGGTATGCACAAGAAAAGAAATGGGAATTGCCACCCGGATTTGAAGATGGTAGAAACAAACGTTTTAGCCGTGTCATCAATGTAGAGTGCATGAGCTGCCATAATGCAATGCCGGTTGTAGATGCGGCAAATGACCAAAAGTTTGTGAGTGTTCCAAACGGGATTGATTGTGAAAGATGTCATGGCCCGGGAGAAATACATGTGAAGGAAAAATTAGCCGGCAGATTGGTTGATACCGCCACACAAATTGATTATACCATTGTGAACCCGGCTAAATTAAGTTGGGAACGCCAAATTGATTTATGCCAACGCTGCCACCTTCAAGGCAATGCAGTGTTGAAGCAGGGGAAATTATTTACCCAATTTCGTCCCGGACAAACCCTTTCTGATTATGTAGATGTATTTATGCCAAGATACACCGGTGCCGAAGACGAATTTATCATGGCATCACATGCACAGCGATTACAAATGAGTGATTGTTTTGTAAAATCAGCCAAAGAACAAGCAACAAGTAAACTCACTTGCATTACCTGCCATAATCCGCATGTAAGTGTAAAAGAAACAGGCACACAAATTTTTAATACCGCTTGTGGAAACTGCCACAATATGCAAACAGGATGTAAAGAAGAAAAACAAATACGGGTAAAATCTGAGGACAATTGTGTGGGATGCCATATGCCGCAATCAGGCACCATTGATATACCGCATGTAACGGTTCATGATCATAAAATTAAAGTACCTACTAAAGCTACAGATGAAAGCAAGCTGAAACAATTTGCCGGATTGTATTGCATCAACAATATTCATCCCGATGATATTTCAAGGGCACAAGCCTTTATTAATTATTACGAGAAATTTGAAGGAGAGCCTGTATCACTCGATTCGGCACTGCTTATTTTAAGAGGAATAAAAAATGATAAGCGCTCTCAAGCCATGATGATACATGTGTATTACCTAAAAGATGATTTTAGAAGTGTAACCGCAATTGCAAATGACTTGCAGGCTGTAAAGTGCAACGATCCTTGGCTTGCTTACCGCATTGGTGCATCTTATCAGCAATTAAATCTTATCTCACCAGCCGAAATTTGGCTACAGCGATGCACAATGCTCTCGCCTGACCAATATGAGTTTATCAACAAACTAGCAGTGAACTATTATCTTCAAAACAAGCTTGACGCAGCATTGAGAATGTTTAACATATCCCTCGAAAAATACAGTAACCAACCTGAAACCTGGAGCAATGTCGGTTATATCTATATCAAACGAAACGATTTGAAAACTGCTTATCAATACCTTAATAAAGCACTCATGCTTGACCCTGACTCTAAAACTGCGTTGGCAAATATGGCCTCATATTACACCACAACCGGTAACCGTACCGAGTTGGCCAAAATAAGCAAACGCATACAGGCACTTAATACCAAAAGCTAACGCATGGCTAAAAAGACTAAACGTTCACGCGAGATTATATACGTCATACTCGCCATCTTTATGATTATGATATTAAGTGCAGGCATTAAGATATATGAAGACGTGTTGGCTACCAATGTAAATACGAAAACAGAAAGTCCTTTATACATTTACATTTACACTGATTTAGACTTTAATGAGAATTTTGAACGCATCAAACAATCGGGCGTATTAAAAAATACCGAAGCGCTGGCACGTATAATTAATGTGTTGGGATATTCCGACATGGTAAAGCCGGGAAAATATCAATTGGATACAGAAATGAGTAACCTGCAAATAATGCGGATGCTGGTAAGTGGCAGGCAACATGCTTTTGATATCACTTTTAAGTATGCAGAGCGTATTGCTGATGTAAGTGGATTTTGGTCGAGGCAACTAGAGGCTGATAGTACAGAATTGCATTCCATACTTACCCAAGCAACGTTTGTAGATTCACTAGGCCTTACACAGGCACAAGCAATTTGTATTTTTATTCCCAATACCTATAATTTTTATTGGAACATGGATGCTCATGAACTTATCAATAGAATGATTAAGGAATATCGTAACTTTTGGAACGAAACCAGAATGAATAATTGTGCTGCCCTGAACCTAACTCCCGGTGAAGTAATGACCTTGGCCAGCATTGTACAAAAAGAAACGAACAAATATGATGAAATGCCTGTGGTTGCGGGTGTCTATTATAACCGCATTCTAAAAGGCATGCTACTACAAGCCGATCCTACGATTTTATATGCCATGAATGACAAAAGTATCAGAAGGGTTTCGGGAGAAATGCTAAAAATAAATTCAGATTATAATACCTATAAAAACAAAGGACTACCTCCCGGCCCCATTTGTATTCCCGGTACACGTGTAATTGATGCGGTATTAAATATGCAACGCCATCAGTTTTATTATTTCTGTGCCAAAGAAGACTTTTCGGGTTATCATAGCTTTGCTACAAATTTTGCAGCCCACCAAGTTAATGCGAATAAGTACCAACGAGCATTAAATAAAAGAGGAATCAAATAACATGCGTAACAGGATTCAGTCAATATCATTTCTTATAAGGAAATGGCTATTTCTTCAAGGTACCATATTATACGACCATTTGATGAAACATATTATTTTCATCAAAAACAAAATTGATGAAAAACAGATACAACAAGTCCTTTCCTTCGAACAATTATTTTATCAGGAATATATTCTTAGATGAAAGCAGCCGAATTACTTCGAAACAAAGAATTTCGTTATCTATTGCTTACACGCTTTAGCTTGACGATAGCTTTGCAAATGCAGGCAGTTATTGTAGGTTGGCAAATATACCGACTCACTAAGGATCCATTCTCTTTGGGACTTATTGGTTTGGCTGAAGCCATACCGGCATTAAGTGTTGCATTGTATGCAGGTCACATAGCTGATATCAAAAGCCGCAGAATGATACTTATCAGGTCGGTTGCAGTCATGCTATTTTGTTCGCTGGGTTTATTATTTGTAAACATAGATGATATTGTTATTGGGTTGGGACCTGAGTGGGCAGTAAAGGCCATGTATTTTTATATTTTTATCCATGGTTTTGCCCGGGGATTTTATGCACCAACCGGATTTGCTTTTTTATCGCAACTTGTAAAACGAGAGGACTTAACCATAGCATCCACACTTAACAGTTCAAGCTGGCAAATTGCTGCTATTGTTGGACCAGCATTAGGCGGTTTGCTTTTTGCGTGGATTGGTATTACCCTTTCTTTCACGGTTATAGTTGCATTAACAGTTATTGCTATCTCTTGCTTATTTAGCATCAAGCCAAAGCCTATAGCTGTTTATACCAAAAAAGAAACCATTAAGCAACGACTCATGGAAGGCATTCGGTTTGTATGGAATGAAAAAGTAATGTTAAATGCCATTTCGCTCGATTTGTTTGCGGTATTATTTGGCGGTGCAGTAGCGCTTCTTCCTGTATTTGCCGATGAGATCTTGAATGTAGGAGCAGAAGGATTAGGATTTCTGAGGGCTGCGCCTTCTTTAGGGGCAAGCATTACCATGATTGCACTTTCCTTGTCAAAACCCATTTCACATCCTGGAAAAGTATTGCTTTGGTGTGTGGGTGCGTTTGGAGTGTGCATTTTAGTTTTTGGTTTATCGCAATTGTTTTGGTTATCGATGATTGCCTTATTTTTTAGTGGTGCCTTTGATAGTGTGAGTGTGGTCATACGATCCAATATTTTACAGCTGCAAACACCTGATCATATGCGGGGAAGGGTTTCGGCAGTAAATACCATGTTTATAGGTTCATCCAATGAAATCGGAGCATTTGAATCGGGACTGGCGGCAAGGATATTGGGAACGGTGCCCTCTGTTGTTTTTGGTGCATGCATGACATTAGGTATTGTATCAATAACAGCATGGAAAGCAAAAGCACTCAAAGCATACCGATACAAATTATAAAACATCTTTTCATTGCTCGGTTAATCACATTTAAATTAGTAAATCTGCATTCATATTTTTCAAACGATGCCACAACATACCCGACAACAAAAAATGGAAGCCTTTGGAAGGCTGCTTGATATTATGGACGAACTACGAGAAAAGTGTCCGTGGGATATGAAACAAACAAACGAAAGTTTGCGTCATTTAACGATTGAAGAAACATATGAATTGAGTGATGCTATTTTGAAAAATGATGTAAATGAAATTCAAAAAGAATTGGGTGATGTATTGCTTCATATTGTTTTTTATGCACGCATCGCCAATGAACAGAATAACTTTGACATAGCTGATGTTTGCCATTCCCTTTGTGAAAAACTGATTGTGAGACATCCTCATATTTACGGAGATGTAACAGTAGAAAATGCAGATCAGGTAAAAGAAAATTGGGAACAGATAAAACTCAAGGAAGGAAATAAAAGTGTATTAAGCGGTGTTGCAAAAGGCACTCCAAGTTTGGTAAAAGCATTGCGCATGCAGGAGAAAGCTGCTCAGGTAGGATTTGATTGGCCAACAGCAAAAGAAGTTTGGAACAAAGTAGATGAAGAACTTGCAGAACTTAAAGCAGAATTTAACCAACCCAATAACGACCAAAAGATTGAGAACGAATTGGGTGACTTTCTATTTGCATTGGTCAATCTTGCCCGTAAACACAATATCAATCCGGATGATGCATTGGAAAAAACCAATCATAAATTTCTAAATCGTTTTCAGTACATAGAGGAGCAAGCAAAATTGAACCAACAGCAATTAAAAGATATGACACTTGATGAAATGGATGTTTACTGGAATGAGGCCAAGAAAATCGGACTTTGAAGATTTCTTCAATTGCATATCTTTAAACAATCATCCCTTTGGTTGGTGATAGGTCACCAGTTCATGAATAGGTGACTGAATTAGTTTTCCAATCCGCATACCAAATTTACCTGCAACCTCTTCTAAAATTTGTTTGTAATTTATAGCTATGCTTCCAACACAATTGAAGCTATGCGATGCATAATCAGGATACAATGTTACAATCCGATTAAAGAAATCTTCTAAACACTCGGTGATTGCAAAATGTATGTATGCATTTGAGGGCAATACACTTCCAAACGATGCAAAACTTGCAAGGTATCTGTTGGCTGTTGGGCTAGCATAAATAGCCGAAAGCAATTCTTTTGAAGAGGAAATATTAAATTGTTGTACAAATACTTTTGAGACCTCGTCAGGCATTGTTCCTCTAAAGAAGTCCCTTAAAAATCTTTTACCTATATAGGAACCACTGCCTTCATCTCCCAATAAATAACCCAGCGAATCAATATTGTGCACACAGTTTGTGCCATCATAAACACATGTATTTGTTCCTGTACCCAAAATGGCTGCAAATCCTGCACTATTTCCAAGCAAAGCACGGGCACTTCCCAATAAATCATGCGTAACGAGAATTGTATTGCATTTTGGAAAAACAGCTTGTAAGGCAGTTTCTATAATCAGTTGCTTTTCAGGTGTGGAACAACCGGCACCATAAAAATAGATTGCTTCAACTGCTTCGGGTTGGAGAATGCTTGGCAGCAATTCATTTATTAGCGAACTTTTTATGTTATCTGAATTAACAATATATGGGTTATACCCTTGCGTATGCAAAAGTTTAAACGAAGTATCCGGTGACGTTAATAACGCCCAATCTGTTTTTGTAGAACCACTATCTGCAATGAGTATCATTCTTCCATTTCAATTACAAATACATCTTCATCATCTCGTTTCATCAGGTATTTTTCGCGTGCAAATTTTTCGAGATTACGGTCATTGGTAAACAATTCGTTATAGTCTTTTCGGGCTTTTTCAATTTGCATTTTATAATACTCGTTTTCTGACTTTACCTTGCTGTATTTGGTGTAGAGTTTGTATTGATCAAATACATTTCCTTTATCGGCAAATAACAACAACAGCATAAATATTGCTGTTGCAATTAAATATTTATTAGCAATCAATTTAATGCCGTTTCGCATATAACAAAGATGAAAAATTAAAGCTACAGCTTTAGGCAAAGTTTTACACCCATCCAGATAATTGAGCGAAAAACAAAACACTGGCCAATAACACAATGAAAATTCTTGATATTAAAGAACTTCATTTATATACAAAAGCCGAATCAAGGTTGTTTCGGCTTCAATGAAAAGTAGAATTTATATTACAAAAATTTAAAATCCTTACCCGGGTAGTAAGCATTTTTTCCTAGTTCTTCTTCAATACGCAAGAGTTGGTTGTACTTGGCAATTCTATCGGTGCGGCTTGCCGAACCCGTTTTTATTTGCCCGCTGTTAAGCGCTACGGCAAGGTCTGCAATTGTTGTATCTTCTGTTTCTCCACTTCTATGGCTCATGATATTAGTATACGAATTTCGTGTAGCTAGATTTACAGCCTCAATGGTTTCTGTCAGCGACCCTATCTGATTCACTTTTACCAAAATGGAGTTGGCAACTACTTTGTCAATTCCTTTTTGCAAACGTTTGGTATTGGTTACAAACAAATCATCACCCACCAACTGTACTTTATCGCCCAACACCTTTGTCAATTCAGCCCAACCTTTCCAATCATCCTCTGCCATGCCATCTTCAATAGATATAATCGGATACTTTTCTGTCCATTCTTTCCAATAGGCTACCATACCCGCTGCATCCATTTCGCGTTTGTCTGATTTTTTGAAGGTATACAATCCTGTTTTCTCATCATAGAATTCAGTTGTAGCTGCATCCATGGCAATGAAAATATCTTTACCCGGTTTGTATCCGGCTTCTTCAATTGCTTTTAACACCGTTTCTATGGCTTCTTCATTGGATGGAATGTTTGGCGCAAAACCGCCCTCATCACCCACATTGGTGCTGTATCCTTTTTTCTTAAGCACCGCCTTCAGGTGATGAAATACTTCGGTACCCATTTGCAATGCCTCGGCAAATGAATCGGCATGTACGGGCACAACCATAAATTCCTGAAAATCTATTGAATTATCGGCATGGGAACCACCATTTAAAATATTCATTAATGGGATAGGTAGGGTATTTGCGCTAACTCCACCGATATATCGATACAACGGCATTTCAGCTTCAATTGCTGCGGCCTTGGCACATGCAAGTGAAACGGCAAGTATGGCATTGGCTCCAAGTTTTGATTTGTTATCGGTATCGTCCAATTTTAGCATGACCCGATCAATTTCATTTTGCTCAAACACATCCATGCCAATCAACCTGTCTGCAATATCCTTATTGATATTTTCAACCGCTTTCAAAACCCCTTTTCCAAGGTACACTTTTTTATCCCCGTCACGTAATTCTACAGCCTCATGTGCACCGGTTGATGCACCTGAAGGAACGGCAGCTCTTCCCATTACTCCATATTCAGTGTATACTTCTGCTTCTACTGTTGGGTTGCCGCGAGAATCTAAGATTTGTCGGGCTCTGATATCTATTATTTGACTCATATAAAAAATGTTGAATTATAAATGTTGAATGTTGAATTAAGTGTTGAATGCAATAATTAAATCAGTTTTATCCTAAGACATTAATTTAATAAAGTCGTCAAACAAGTAGCGGCTATCATGCGGACCGGGTGCAGCTTCTGGATGATACTGTACCGAAAACGCTTTTTTGTCTTTCATGCGAATTCCTTCGATGGTATCGTCATTCAAGTTGATATGTGTTACTTCAACTTCCTTACAATTGTGCACATCTTCCGCCTTTACCGAAAACCCGTGATTTTGTGAAGTAATTTCGCAATGACCTGTGATGATATTTTTTACCGGGTGATTTAATCCGCGGTGGCCGTTGTGCATTTTAAATGTTGAAATGCCGTTGGCTTCTGCCAATATTTGATGGCCAAGGCATATGCCAAAAAGTGGCACATTATTATCCAATATTGTTTTGACTGTTTCTACTGCGTAGTGCATTGAGGCCGGATCACCGGGTCCGTTGGAAATCATGAAACCGTCCGGTTTAAACTTCATCATTTCTTCAAACGATGTTTTACCGTTAAACACAGCAAGGTAACAATCGCGCTCAACCAAACTGCGTAAAATATTTTTCTTCACTCCCAAATCTAGTACGGCAACTTTCTTGACAGCATCAGGATTGCCTAAATAGTATGTTTTGTCTGTTGAAACTTTGGAAGACAATTCAAGGCCTGCCATAGAGGGCACATTATTTAGTTCTGCCAATAATTCTTCAACCGTTTTCTCTTCAGAAGAAATAATGCAATTCATTGCACCTTTGTCACGCACATGTCTTACAATTTCACGGGTATCAACATCTGCAATACCTACAAGGTTATTTAATGCAAAATATTCTTGAATATTTGTTGCAGACTGTTTGCGAGAAAATGGAATATTAAATTGCTTGCAAACCAAGCCTGCTATTTTAATATTATCGGATTCGACTTCATCTGTATGTATTCCGTAATTACCGATGTGCACATTGGTTTCAACCAATATCTGTCCGAAATAAGAAGGATCGGTAAAAACCTCCTGATAACCTGTCATTCCTGTATTGAAACAGATTTCACCGGTGGTGGTACCTATTTTTCCAATTGAATTTCCTTTAAAGACAGTTCCATCAGCCAACACAAGGGTTGCAGGGAATTTATGAATGAGCTTGTTCAATGTTATATAAATTGTTGCAAAGATAAATGTTTCACTCTTTCGCTCAAGGTAAATTATTCACAGTGAATATGAGCACTGTAACAAGCTATAAAACAGAGTTTAAGCCACACCTGTGGGTCCGCCAAAATTCATGGGAATCGGTGGACCTTGTTCATTTATTGTAATGGTTCCGTTCAACTCTTCGTATTTTCTAATATTGTCTCCCATTGCAAGAAATAAACGTTTGGCATGTTCAGGGGTGAGTACGATTCGCGATTTTACTTTGGCTTTCGGCACACCAGGCATTACACGTATAAAATCCACCACAAATTCAGAATTTGAATGTGTGATAATAGCTAAATTTGAATAAATGCCTTCAGCAACTTCTTCTGAAAGTTCGATATTGATTTGATTGTTTGGGTTGTCGTTGTTTTGCATTTGTAATTTATTATATAACGAATTTACTTATTTATAAACTTAGGATGAATAAGATTTTCGATAGAAAATATTTCTTCCCATTTTTCATGGCTTATAAGCTTTTTTTCATTTACCACGATTTCATAAACACTTTTTCCTGTTTCTAATGCTTCTCGTGCTACGATGGCACATGGTTCATAACCAAGTATAGGATTTAGTTGGGTAACAATGCCAATGCTATTCATCACCATATTTCTTGCATGTTCTGCATTTGCGGTAATTCCTTTTACACATTTTTCGGTTAGTGTGTCAATCGCATTGCCTAAATATTGTAATGAAGTGAATAATGAAAATGCAATCACTGGCTCCATTACATTTAGTTGCAGTTGTCCTGCTTCTGCAGCCATAGTCACAGTTAGGTCTTGGCCAATAACGTAATAGCATGTTTGGTTAACAACTTCAGGTATCACTGGATTTACTTTCCCTGGCATAATGGACGAACCAGGTTGTCTTGGTGGTAAATTAATTTCGTTAAATCCCGTGCGGGGGCCTGAACTTAAGAGCCTTAAATCATTACAAATCTTAGACAGTTTGATGGCGTTGCGTTTAAGTGTTCCCATGATCTGTACATATGCACCGGTATCACCAGTAGCTTCTATTAAATCGGGTGCTAGTATCACATCAATTCCTGAAATTGCTTTCAAGTATTTCACACACAATTCTGCATATCCATCAGGAGCATTTACACGGGTTCCAATTGCTGTAGCACCCATATTTACTTCCAATACCAAATTGCGTGCTTCTTCCAACCTGTTGATGTCTTCTTCAATTGTTGTAGCAAATGCCCTAAACTCTTGACCCAAGGTCATTGGCACAGCATCCTGCAATTGGGTTCTTCCCATTTTCAATACGGAAGTAAATTCTTTCCCTTTTTCATCAAAAGCTATTTGCAGGCGTTTTAATATGTTGAGATAGATACCGATTTTACTGAATAGCGCCATGCGAAAAGCAGTTGGATAGGCATCATTGGTAGATTGCGAACAATTCACATGGTTATTTGGATGTACAAAATCATATTCCCCTTTTTTGTGCCCAAGGTATTCCAATGCAAGATTGGCAATCACTTCGTTTGCATTCATATTGCATGAAGTTCCGGCTCCGCCTTGAATTAAATCACTTACAAACTGGTCGGTATATTTTCCGGCTATCAATTGATCGCAGCCAAAACAAATAGCTTCTGTAACTTTATCATCCAACACGCCACAATCTCGATTGGCTAAAGCAGCAGCCTTTTTTACGTAGCCAAAAGCTTGTATCAATAAAGGCTCTGTTGAAATAGGTATCGAGGTAATATGAAAATTCTCTTTTGCCCTAAATGTTTGTATACCATAGTAAAACTCGTTAGGTATTTCCAATTCTCCAAGAAAGTCATGCTCTTTTCGGTTCATAAATATTGTAGCTAATAAGACCTCAATAATAGTTTATTAAAACTTCAGACTGTATACATTTTTGTAACTTATTGTGCACGTGTTTACATCATTTTGACTTCTATATCATACACACAATGACATTTGCAAGCATGTATAAATGGTTATCGTTATTCATTGTATTATGTTGTTGGGCTGCTAAGGTTAGTGCTCAATTTATTTTCCCTGAATCATTTGTGATGATCCCAATTGATACCAATAGAAAAAATGCAGGTGTCATTGCTGGAAGTTTCAGTTCTCAAACACAAAAAGTAGTAGTCAATCAATTTGCTTTAAGTTCTGAATTTGCACACCGATTTAAAAATAATAATGTTTTCACCATTGCTGAAAATTTTAGTTTATTGCTGAACGGTGATGAAGTGGTGGTAAGCGGTGGCTATGTATTTGCACGCTTCAGGCCCAACATAAGCAGAGAAGTATATCCTGAATATATGTTTCAATACCAATGGAGGGAGGCAAGGGGGCTCGAGCATAAAGTCGCTGCTACATGCAATGCTAGGTATCGATTTTATCGTGATGAAAAAATCACCTTGGCTTTTGCTGCAGGTGGGATTATGGAATATGAAAAATGGAACTTTTCAGCTGTACCCGACAAAACACTTGAAAATATTCCAAATACGACACCTGTTGATGTATACAACCTTCGCTTGAATGGCTATATCAGCTACGATCATGAAATTAACTCAAAAATTAAACTTGACATTGGTGTTTATTTAAACTTTAGACCAGACCCGACTTTACTTAGAACGCGATATGGAATGCATGCGCTTTGTAGTTTCAAAATAACTAATAATTTGGAATACAGAATCAACCTTCGTACAATGTATGAAGTGCAACCTGTAGTGCCCGTTTCAAATCTATGGTACCAATTTTTTAATGCTCTTGTATTAAACTTTTAGGATTAGGCACTGTGCTTAAGTAGCGTTGGATGTATTTACCAAGAATATCAAATTCAATATTCACTTTTGTACCAACTTTGATGGAATGAAAATTTGTATGCTCATAAGTGTAAGGTATAATTGATACCGAAAAATCGTCCTCACGAGCATTTACCAATGTAAGACTTACGCCATTGATACAGATAGAACCCTTATTTACCATCAAATGTGTGTATGAGGTATCATTTAATTTAAATGCGTACTCCCAACTGCCTTTGACATCATTTATAAGTATACATGTTGCAACAGTATCAACATGTCCTTGCACCAAGTGACCATCATATCTTCCATCTGCTTTCATACAACGTTCAAGATTTACGATATCTCCCGGTAGCAAACATCCCAAAGTTGTTACTTTTAGTGTTTCTGCGATAGCTGTAAGTGAATACTTTTCTCCATCAATTTGCTCCACTGTTAGGCAAACCCCATTATGGCTTACACTTTGATCTACTTTTAATTCTTTAGTTATCGGGCATGAGAAAACAAACGTTTTACCTGAGCCAAATTCTTTAACTTCTTGAAGTGTTGCAAGCGTCTCTATTATTCCTGTAAACATTAGCGTATGATTTGCACTGTTCCATTAATTTTACGTTTTCTAACACCATCCAAATATCTTTCGTAAACATCGCACACATAATAATAAACCCCGGTAGAAACTGTATTACCTGAAACCATCTCAGTTCCATCCCACAGCACATCTGGATTTTCGGTTTTAAACACCAAACCTCCCCAGCGGTTATAAATTTGCATATCTATTTTATCAATGAATCGATACTCAAATGGTATAAAAAAATCATTGGTTTTATCATTATTTGGGGTGAATATATTTGGTAATACATAATAAGGACAATTATCAACACAAAATACGTTTTGAAAACTTCCTTCATTTCCATTGGTATCCACGGAATTTACGACATAACAACCGGCAACCGAAAATTTTAATTCTTCACGATTATCTTCATAACTAGTAACAGAAGCAGGCACAGCAGCAATCAATGTATAATCACTTTCAGTATCCTTTTTGAAATAAATTTTGTAAGATAATATATCTGAGGCACAAGATACAGTTGGTACCCAATTTAATTTATTTGCAAAATCATTAAATGAGCTGCAGGGTGTAGTTACAGTTAGCAATGGTGCACAAGGCGCAATAGTATCAATCGGTGTACCACATATTTCTTGGGAATAATTTAAAATACGTAAAGGTAATAAAGAATACCCCCCTATCGAAAGTACTTTGTAACAATAGGTTTCGCCATTGGTAAGACCTGTATCTATAAATATTAAATTCACGCTTACACCAATTGTATCAAATCCAAATAAAGCATTTTTGCGGAGTATGTAAAAGCTATCATTTTCCCATGGCACATCTGCATTCCAGGTCAATATATTTTTTCGGTCTGAAGAAAATATATTAAGTTTTATGCTGGTAGCAGCATTACTCTCATCAATAAATTTTTCAGTAGTACTAATGTCGCTATAAAAATCAATTTGATACAAATATTGTAACGCTGTTGTATTGATATTGCTATCTAACCAAAAAGAATCTACAATTTCTTCAAATGAGTTAAATATGTAACTATACAATTCAATATAGCTCGCATCATTTGGCAATTTTCTTTTGAGGGTAATTCGATATGGACTTTTATAAAATACAGTATCCAATGTATCAGGTTTGATATATGATACGCTCATCCATCCATTTGTCTCACTCGTTGTATCTACACTCACTTTGGTGATGATTGGCTTGCTTCTAATCAGGCTTCCACATACTTCTGTAGAGGCATAACTTGGATCTACCCTTCCACCAATTACTTGCCCTAACGCACTGCGAGCAGGAAAAACAGATACTATTCTGTAACAATAATTCACCAATGGAGACAATCCTTTTGCCCCATTATCATCTACTACAAACGTGTCATTAGGATTAGAGAGAATATCAATCTCTTTAAGTAAAACAAAACCAGTTGATGCAGGCACATCTGTTTCGCACGGCCCTGGTGTCCAAAAGGAACTATCCACTCGTTTATACACTTTATACTTCGTGGCCAAACCACATTCATCAGGTGACCACGCAATACGCAATGCGTTTCTTTGCACTTGTTTTACTTCTACATTTTTAGGCTCTGGCCCATTTACTTTTAAGAAGAAACCGTCTGTAAATGTTCCTCTCGGAGCAAAATTATCACTTACTTTAAACTGAATAAAATAAGATTGATTGCGAATATTAAAGCACTCTGGTCGCCAATTAAATTGAGCATTTACGGTTCCATTATTTATAGCAGGGTTGGGTGATTGAGTTGCTGCTCCAGGAGTTTGAATAAAAGGACCTCCAACTGGAATCAATGTAATCACTTGGCTGCTATTGATATCTGATGCGCTGATTGTTTGTGTATAATTGTTTCCAACTTTTACACAAGCATTTGGCATAGGTGCAATTGTAGGTGGGGTATTTGGACAGTCATCAATTCGAATCTGCATATCACGTGTTACAGAACCTACCGGAAACCCATTTCGCAGTTCAATGATTTGTATGGCAATATTGTAGTATCCAGCAGTAGTTGGATTGGCCCAATACACCGTTCCTTTTATGGGATCTAATGCAAAACTATCGGAGTTAAATGGATCAACATATAGTGGTACATCCTGTCCTGCTGCTATTTTGGGCGGAATAATTCTGTATATAAGCGAGTCTCCATCGGAATCAAATGCACCTGGATTATGCACATATAAAAATCCGATACAGCCATCATCAATTGGTGGATTGAGCAATGTTGGCGAATTGTTGCTCTGAATAGAGCTATTGATAAAAATTACAGCTTCTACATAAAATGGCAATTGCTCAGTAAACCCCCTATTGATATTTAAAATATTGTCTACACGGTTGGGGTCTGTTATACTAACACGAAAAGTTCCATCTGTTTGATAATCATGGGTAGCAACATACACATTGCGTTGTATGGTACCATTTATGGGGTTTAGTTGGGTTCTCTGTATTTGTTGTGTTTTACTATCACCCCAGCTTATCTCTAAAGATTGTGTATTAGGATTTGCGTCACTGGTTGGGTCGGTGTAAGTATGAACGGTTACTTCATATAATCTTCCACTTAGCCTTTTATAGGTAATTTCTCCTGCTCGATAGTGTGTAGCACGTGCATCGGCTACTAATAGCAGAATAATGAGTAAAAATAAGTACTTAATATTATTGTTCAAGGAGGTGCTCACACAATTATGATTCAAATAACGAAAAAAAGGTTGTTTCTGCCAATAAAAAAATCCCGTTTCTAATAAAAGAAACGGGATTCTTACAAATTTAATACCTAGATTAGATTATGATGATAGTTGAGCTACCAAATAATCGCGGTTCATTCGGGCTATGTTCGAAAGTGATATACCTTTAGGACACTCAGCTTCGCAAGCTCCTGTATTGGTACATGAGCCAAAACCTTCCGCATCCATTTGTGCTACCATTTTCAAAACGCGCTCGTTGCGCTCTGGTTGCCCTTGTGGCAATAAAGCGAATTGAGAAACCTTGGCTGATACAAATAACATTGCAGAAGCATTCTTACATGCCGCAACACAAGCACCACATCCTATGCACGAAGCAGCAGCAAACGAAGCATCTGCATCATCTTTTGGAATTGGAGTTGAATTTGCATCTTGAGCGTTTCCTGTATTTACAGAAATAAATCCTCCAGAAGCAACAATTCTATCGAATGCACTTCTATTAACAGTAAGGTCTTTCAATACAGGGAAAGCTTTGGCTCTCCATGGCTCAACTACAATGGTATCGCCATCTTTAAAAGAACGCATATGCAATTGACAAGTGGTTACACCTCTTAATGGACCATGTGGCCTACCGTTTATGTACATGCTGCACATTCCACAAATACCCTCACGGCAATCATGATCAAAAGCAACTGGGTCTTTTCCTTCGATGATTAATTGATTATTGAGAACATCAAACATCTCAAGAAATGACATATCAGGAGAAACCGTATTTAATTGATATGTATCAAAACGACCTCTATCATCGTTATTTTTTTGTCTCCACACTTTAAGTGTGATTTTCATATTTCCACTCATGTTCGTATTGTTAACTTGATTAATTATCGTTTGAATTATTTGTAACTACGTTGTGCAATTTTGATGTTTTCAAACTTGAGTTCTTCTTTTTGCAAGTCCCAATTGTTTGCACTTTTAAATTCCCATGCGCTCACATAATTGAAGTTTTCGTCATCTCTTAATGCTTCCCCTTCCTCTGTTTGATACTCTTCTCTAAAGTGTCCACCACAAGATTCATTCCTATTAAGTGCATCAATACACATCAATTCACCTAATTCTAAGAAATCAGCAACGCGCCCTGCTTTTTCTAGTTCTGGGTTCAACTCGTTTAACTCGCCCGGTATTTTTACATCTTTCCAAAACTCAACTTGTAATGCTCGAATCTCATCTATGGCTGATTGTAGTCCTTTTGCACTTCTAGCCATACCACATTTATCCCACATAATCTTACCTAGTCGCTTATGGAAATAATCAACAGGTTTTGTTCCATTGATGGTTTTCAATCTTTCTAAAGTTGCACGTGAGTTATTCTCTGCTTCAACAAATGCTGGGTGATCAGTTGACAATGGTTTGCTGCTGATTTCTTTGCTTAAATAAGACCCAATTGTGTATGGTATTACAAAATATCCATCAGCAAGTCCTTGCATTAATGCCGATGCACCTAATCGGTTGGCACCGTGATCTGAAAAGTTTGCCTCACCTAAGGCATACAATCCAGGAACGGAAGTCATTAAGTTATAATCAACCCATAAACCACCCATGGTATAATGCACTGCAGGGTATATCATCATTGGATTTTCATATGGATCAACTCCGGTAATTTGCTTATACATATCAAACAAGTTTCCGTATTTCTCTTTTACAACCTCTTTTCCCCATGCTTGTAATTGTGCTTCGGTTGGGTTTTCAATATTCTTCTTGGTTGCTTCAATTTTACCATACTTATACTTCATATTAAAAGCAAAGTCTAGGTAAACGGCCTCACCTGTTGCATTTACACCAAATCCAGCATCACAACGCTCTTTTGCTGCCCTTGATGCCACATCACGTGGAACCAAATTTCCAAATGCTGGATACCTTCTTTCTAAAAAATAATCACGATCTTCTTCAGCAATTTGAGTAGGGTTTAATTTCCCTGTGCGCAATGCTTCAGCATCTTCTTTCTTTTTTGGAACCCATATGCGTCCGTCATTTCTTAGCGACTCCGACATCAATGTAAGTTTTGATTGGTGATCGCCTGAAACTGGTATACAAGTTGGGTGAATTTGCGTGAAACATGGATTGCCAAAAAATGCTCCTTTCTTATGTGCTTTCCAAGCAGCTGTTACATTAGAACCCATTGCATTAGTAGATAGGTAAAATACGTTTCCGTATCCTCCTGTACAAAGCAAAACAGCATTTCCTGAATGGCGTTCTAGCTTACCACTAACAAGGTCTCTTGCGATGATACCTTGGCATTTGCCATCAACAGTAACTACATCAAGCATCTCATGACGTGTAAACATTTTTACTGCACCCAAACCAATCTGACGTTCTAAGGCTGAGTAAGCTCCTAATAATAATTGCTGACCGGTTTGACCTGCTGCATAAAAAGTTCGTTGTACTTGAGTTCCACCGAATGAGCGATTTGATAGCATCCCTCCATATTCACGTGCAAATGGTACACCTTGAGCCACACATTGATCAATAATGCTTGCACTTACTTCAGCCAAACGATAAACATTTGCTTCGCGGGCACGGTAATCGCCACCTTTTATGGTATCATAAAATAACCTGTATGTTGAGTCACCATCATTTTGGTAATTCTTTGCGGCATTGATTCCACCCTGAGCAGCAATACTATGTGCCCTACGTGGCGAGTCTTGAAAACAAAACACCTTTACCTTATATCCAAGTTCTGCTAAAGATGCTGCCGCAGATGCTCCTGCTAGTCCAGAACCTACAATAATAATTTCGAGGTTGCGCTTGTTGGCTGGGTTTACTAATGGTACCGTTGAACGGTATTTTGTCCACTTTTGTTCCAATGCTCCCTCAGGAATTTTCGAATCTAATTTTGTTGATATGCTCATTCTTATATGAATTAATTCTTATTTAAAAAAGAAATATAACGGCATGCTTGCAAATGCTATCGGTATAAGAATTGCAAACACCCAAGTACTTAAAAATGCTATAGCCTGATTGTATTTCTGATGGTTTATTCCTAATGTTTGGAACCCACTTTTAAATCCATGAAGCAAATGAAAACCTAAGGCCCCCATAGAAATAACATACAAAAGGGTGATGAATGGATTTTTAAAACTAGTTGCTACTATGGTGTAAATGTCTTTAACTATAATGTATTTTATATCTCCATCTACCCACTCTTCCATTTTATCATGTATAGGTTGGTAATCAGCAACTGAAACTTCTCCTGTTTTTATGTTTTCTGCATATTGAACATAGGGTACTGCACCAAACTTATACTCAAACCAAAAGTTTGACATGTGCACAACAATAAAAACCAAAATGATAGTGCCTAATACACCCATGCTGCGACTTGTCCAATGACTATTAGCTTTCCCATTTACCATAGCGTAAGATGAAGGGCGTGCTTTTATATTTGTATAGGCCAAGTGCAACCCTTTGAAAGCATGAAACAAAATGCTCACGTATAAAATATATGAAACGGTTTTAATTAACGGATTGGTGGTCATAAAAACCGAGTAGAGGTTAAAAGACATCCCATTGTCATTTTTGAAGAGCTGAAAGTTTCCACTAACGTGTACAATTAAAAAAGTACAAAGAAACAAGCCAGTAACGGCTACCAGCAATTTTTGCCCAATGGATGAAGTAAACATTTTAGTTAACCAGTTCATATTATTTTATCTTGTTTTATTAAAATCGGTGCAAATTTAAGATTACACTACATGATTGCTACCCTAACTATCAACAGAAGGTTATTTAAAATGATTCTAAACATTGTTATCTATTGGATGATTTAACATGAAAATTGGCACATTGTTTTCAATTTGAATTTCATATTGCGAATGATTTTTGTCATTTTCGCAGAATGTACAAACTCTTGCTACGGTTGCTTTTTCTGATGGATGCAGAGAAGGCTCACTATTTTACCCTGAATGTGCTTCGAATTTTATTCTATATCCCTTTTACCCGTGCCATCACCAAATCTGTATTTTTTGTACACAAACCCGTTCAATTTTTAGGACTTACTTTTCCAAACCGGGTAGGCCTGGCTGCAGGATTTGATAAGAATGCTAAATACCTGCATGAATTTCAGGCGCTTGGGTTTGGCCATGTAGAAATTGGCACAGTAACGCCAAAGCCTCAACCCGGAAATGACAAGCCTAGGTTGTTTCGGTTAATAAAAGATGAAGCTATTATAAACCGCATGGGATTTAACAATGATGGAGCTGATGCCATAGCTGAGCGATTGAAAAAAAGACCTAAAGGATTGATAGTTGGAGGAAATATTGGTAAAAACAAAGTAACGCCAAACGAAGAAGCACAACGTGATTATGAAATATGTTTTGAAAAACTCTATGATTATTGCGATTATTTTGCAGTGAATGTGAGTTCCCCCAACACGCCCAACTTGCGTGCCTTACAAGATAAAGAACCCCTAAAGAAAATTCTTGCATCGCTCATCGCTCTTCGAAACAATTTCATCAATCAAGGCAAAATTCACAAACCACTTTTATTGAAAATTGCCCCTGACTTAACCCAATCACAACTGGATGATGTGGTAGATATTGTTAACGAAACAGGTATTGAAGGACTTGTATCTGGCAATACAACTATTAGTCGTGATGGATTAAAAACTGAAAAATCAATTATAGAGGAAATAGGAGCAGGCGGACTCAGCGGAAAAATATTATTCAATCATTCAACAGAGGTGCTTACTTATTTACATAAAAAATCAGCAGGTAATATTCCGCTGATTGGTGTAGGTGGTATTGATTCTGCCGAAGCTGCAAAAGCCAAATTGGCCAATGGCGCCTCACTTGTTCAACTATACACGGGGTTTATTTACAAAGGGCCGGCTTTGGTAAAAGCAATCGCCTCACTTTAAAAAAAATTCATTGATTTCTGAAGCCAATTTTTGGCTATTTATTTTTTCAAATGGGTGGTTTGTATTGGGCAAAACCCACATGCTGGCATTTGGCAATTTTTGATAGACATCCAGTGTTTCCTGTACAGATGAGGTGCTATCGCGATCGCCTATGGCCAATCGAATTGGGAAAATCATTTGTTTATAATCTTCCTTTGTAAGCAAATAATCTTTTGATAATGCAGTCATCATTCCTGAGGTTTGGTTGATTACTTCCTTCCACATTTGGATTCCGTGCAGCATCATCAACTGATTGGCATAACCAGGAACTTTCAACATCATTTTCTCTGCATCAAGCATAGCTGTTTCTCGGGCTGTACTTGCTAGGTCCCAATTAAATTTTACGTTGAGGGTAAATATCTTATTCACCCGATTGGGGTATAATTTTGCAAAATACAATGCGGCATATCCGCCCATACTAAAGCCGAATAAATTCAGTTTCTCAATTTTATTTTTATCAGCATATGCTAATATGTCATTAGCAAATGCATTGAACGTGAACCCTTGCATCGGAATGTTGAGGCCTCCATGTCCACTAAAATTTATCGCTTCAACTTCAAAATCATTTGCCAGTAGTGGCCTTAATGAATCAAATTGTAGACGGGTTGACAATGCACCATGTAATAGTAGTAAGTTTTGCATCATGCAAATTAATGATTGCTTTCAGATATATTGCATCTTATGAAAAAGCTTCTTAAAAATCCATTTTTTGTACTCCGATTCATGCTTGCATGCTGGCTCGTTGCTAAAATATTGGGTATAAAAATGTGGCTGGCAGACAGATATTTTCCAATAGCTCCTGTTTTTGATTTGTTCTATGAGGTTCCTCCAATTGTTCATCTTTTATTATACCTGATTTCGCTTTCTGCAATCGCATACTTGTTGTTTCAACCACAGCATCGGGCTGTAATGGGTATTCTTCTGATCATTGAAATTGGTTCAGCATTACTCGACCAAAATCGTTGGCAGCCTTGGGAATATCAGTACCTATTTATGCTTTGCCTATACATTTTTGTGATTGAGCAAGTACGGTTGAAAAACATATTCTTATTGATGCTTGTGGGAATTTATCTCCTAAGCGGCATACAAAAATTACATGATGCTTTTTTGAGTGAAGTGTGGGTGAAAATGATTCTTCAAAATTTAATCCATGCTGAACCAGCACAGATCACCAATTGGCGCAGCTTTGGATATTTTATTCCGATAGCTGAAATATCATTTGGATTGATGTTGTTATTTAAACGAACTACTAATACAGGCTTAATTTTACTGATGGCAATGCACCTTATCATATTAACCTTTTTGGTAAGCAGTCGCTACAATATCATTGTCTGGCCATGGAATTTATTTATGATCGGGTTGTTATTAACATACTTTAATCAACATGAACGGGAGTATACATTTTCATTTTCTGCAGCTCCAATCATAACCCTGTTGGTATGGTTTGTTTTGCCCCTCTCTAATTTTGTTGGCATTTGGGATCATTATCTTTCGGGGAGTTTGTACTCAGGAAAAATAACACAAGCCATAATTTGCATAAAAAACAGAGAAGCTATGCGTGACTTCCCATATCAATATTACAGAAAAGATATTAAGAATACCTGTGATGGAGAGGGCATGCTTTCTTTGCAGCATTGGGCTATGCGCGAAACCGCAGTTCCACCCTATCCCGAAAAGAGGGTTTACCTGAAAGTATTTAATGCATTACAAAAACAATACCCAGATGCCGAACTTAGGTTGGGTATTTACTATGCGCCTCTTGAAAATGATAAAATCGAGTGGATAGTAAATTAATCCCAATTCAACTCAAGAGACTTCACAATATTTCCGCCAACAATATGTTCTTCTAAAATCTTGTTTACATCTTCCGGTGTCACATTGCCATAGTACGTACCTTCAGGATAAACCACCAATGCAGGACCAAATTTGCAGGCATCAAGGCAACCCGATCGCTGCGCACGTACCTTTCCTTTCAGTCCTTTTTCTGTTATTAGTTCATTGAACTTTTGTACCAGTTCCATACCACGTTCCTGTCCACAGCAAGCCTTACCGTCTGCTTTTTGGTTGGCACAAATAAAAATATGTTTTTCGAATCTCATGATTGATTAATTTTAAGTTTTGCGAATTTTAATACGAGCATCTTTTTGCCATGTCCTCCAAAATCTATTTGGGCTTTACGGTTTTCACCTGCTCCTTCTACCGATTGCACGGTACCTTTTCCAAATCGTTGGTGCTCCACTACTTGTCCGGCCACTAAGTTTGACGTATCATCACCTTGAAAATCGGGATCAATAGATGTATTTGCTTGTGAGGCTTTATTTATTGGTTTAAAATTGGGTGGTGGTGCAATATGGGATTTTGTTGGTGTATTGCTTGATATTATCTTATTGCCTTGTTGCGGCCTATTTTGTCCAAACCGAGGAGGAGCGGTGCTTTTACTTCCCTGATTCAGCATGCCTTCTAAGACCAAATACTGCGGATCTATTTCTTGAATAAACCTGCTGGGCTCACTGTAAATCATGCTGCCAAAACGAAAACGTGAGGTAGCAAAAGAAAGGAACAACATTTTCATAGCACGTGTTATGGCAACATAAAACAACCTTCGTTCTTCTTCTAGTTCCTTTCGGCTATTGAGCGCCATTTGTGATGGAAACAAGTTTTCTTCCAACCCAACAACATACACATATTTAAATTCCAAACCTTTTGATGCATGAATGGTCATCATACTAACCACATCTGTATCTTGGTCTTTATCATTATCCGCATCTGTTAACAAAGCAATGTCTTGCATATATTCAGGCAAGGTTCTTACCTTCACTACGGCATCGTCATCAATTTGTTCATCAATACTAAATTCTTTTACCCCGTTTAATAGTTCCACAATATTTTCATAGCGGGCAATTCCTTCTACGGTTTTGTCGTCATGTAAATTTTTCAAAATACCTGATTGTTTGGCAATATGCAAAGCAGCATCATAGGCATTTTTATCCACCATGGTCTTAAAGCTTTGAATCATGAGCACAAAATCGGCAAGTACACCTGATGCTTTTATGCCATATTGTGCTGCACTGTTCATAATTTCCCACCAACTCTTATTGTGTTGGGAAGACAATACCGTAAGATGATCAAGGGTTGTTTTCCCGATACCTCTTGCCGGATAATTGATGATGCGTTTCAATGCTTCCTCATCATTGGAGTTTATGGTAATCCGAAAATAGGCCAACAGGTCTTTTATTTCCTTGCGATGATAAAACGAAAGTCCACCATAAATGCGATAAGGAATATTAAGCTTTCGCAATGCTTCTTCCATTGCCCTGCTTTGAGCATTGGTGCGGTATAAAATCACAAAATCTTTATTGTAGGAATGGCTATTCATTTTCTCTTGAAAGATAGATGAAGCAACCATTTTGCCTTCCTCATTATCGGTGAGCGCCCTGAATACCCGAATTTTGTCCCCTGCTTCATTATCTGTCCACACCTTTTTCTCTATCTGATCTTTGTTTTGTTTGATGATAGAGTTTGCCGCATGTACAATATTTTTTGTTGACCGGTAATTTTGCTCCAATCGATATACACGTGTATCAGGAAAATCTTTGTGGAAGCTAAGTATGTTTTTTATGGTGGCTCCCCGAAAAGCATAAATACTTTGTGCATCATCACCCACCACGGTGATGTTTTGATAGACATTTGCCAATTTTTTTACAATGGCATATTGCACCTGGTTGGTATCCTGAAACTCGTCTACCAATATGTACTTAAACATCTGTTGATATTTGTTCAGCACATCAGGATTTTGGTTCATAAGGTGATACGTTTTGATAAGCAAATCATCAAAATCCATGGCGCTTGCCCTGAAACATCTTGCTTCGTATGCAGCGTATATTAGAACAAATTTGGGTCTCTTGGCATTGTCGTCTTCTGTTATCAAATCACTGTCCATGGCGTAATCAGCAGAAGTAAGCATGGCATTTTTAGCAGCTGAAATTCGGTTGAGCATCACAGAAGGCTTGTACACTTTATCATCCAGTTTCAGCTCATTGACGATAGATTTGATAAGGCTTTTGGCATCATCGGTATCGTAAATGGTGAAGTTGCGCGGATATCCAATTTTATCATGTTCCAATCGCAAAATGCGGGAAAATATAGAGTGAAATGTACCCATCCAAAGATTACGGGCATCGCTGCCGGCAACATGCTGTATTCGCTCACGCATTTCTTTAGAAGCTTTGTTGGTAAATGTAAGCGCCAATATGTTAAACGCATCAACTCCATTTTTTAATAGATATGCGATACGATAAGTAAGTACACGGGTTTTGCCTGAACCGGCACCGGCAACAATGATTACAGGTCCATCTGTATTGACTACCGCATCATGCTGCGGTTGATTTAATGATTCAAGAAAATTCACCTGTCGAAATTACACAAGTAATTACAGGCAGTAAAGTTTAGATATCAACAACAGTTATTTGGCAAGTATGCCGATAAGAAATCCACTTGAAAATGCGATTGGAAATTCTTCGATAGCTCCTACAAATGCGTAGTGTCTTCCATATTCTCCATTATTGCTAAATCCATAACCCAATCCAACAAACCAATCTATACTTACGGCATCATCCAATATCCATTGATAACCAACATTTACCAATGCTGCCATAGAGGTAATTGATTCACGAGTACGGTTTTCTGTTGATGTAAAATACCCTAATGTAGGATTATAGGTGTAGGTATAATCAATTACATCGACATTGAATGAACCAAAAACTACCTCAGGTTTCAGATAAAATCCCTTTAGCCTATGTGTGTAGCGCATTTTACGCATATACATATCAGGTGTACTGATGAACTTTATACCTGTACGAACCATAAGACCACTAGGATTATCACCTATCACATCAAATCCTAAACCAACTAAGTTTGCCCCTATTTCAAATGAACGACCGGGTCTTAGGTTTCTTTCGTAACTGATTGCTGTGGCTCCATATAATGGTGATAGAAGTCTTATTTTAAAATTATTTGCCTTTTGATGGGTGAAATTTTCTGGATTTTTTAAATCTTGATCTAGGGTCGTAAATGAATATACATCTCCCGATTGTAAAATGATTTTCTCAACTCTATCCTTAAGGATTACATTAACAAAATCATTTTCTGTTGCTGGCCACAATTTGTACTTTATCTCATCAATACCAACCTCAATAATTTTTACTTTAAGTGGCTCTTTTTGACCACGCAAATACATTTTATCTTGTGCAGAGCTGTTTAGTACAGATAGTGCAATAAAGCTAATGATAAATACAAGTTGTTTCATTTGATTTTCAAATTTAAAGCAAGTTAAAATTTTTTTATGATATTAAAATATATTTAAATGCGATAAAAATCGTGCCAAACAATAAGGGGCAATTTTTACCCTCTTATTGTTTCAAATATGAATATAACTTATTTCTCCATATTGGTTAACCGGTATAATAAGCCAATTGACATTACTTGTGAGTATTGTATATCTTTATCTTGGTCATAATCATACAATACTGCTACAGTTAAGTTTACTGTAATTAACTTATTCACTTTAGCAACAATACTACCATCAAAGCGACTCACAATGCCTTGATGATTGATTCGCTCATAATCCATAACCCCTTGATAGCGCATTTTAAGGAATAAATTTTTCATAATTTCTTTATCAAAATTAACGACCAATTGTCCCACCATTTGAGTGCGTATATTTTGTCCACGCTCTACACCATATAATAAATTGTATTTTTCTTCTGTTGAGTTGTATTTGTTATACAACTCTTGATCTAACACAATGGAATGACGCAAACCAATAAGTCCAAACTGTGCTGAAAAATAGCTTGTAGGCTTGTATTCAAGTCCCAATGCTTCTGTTAAGTAAGCTGGTGAGAAAATATCTGATATCCTGCGTTGAGAAAAACTACCTGTATCAAAATACTCGTATCCTGCATCAAACTGTGAGATAAAGTTGGCTGATGCAAAAAGGTTCCAATGCTTACTGATATCGTAACCATATTTTGAATTCAAGAATATACGATCGGCATTTTTTTGTAAACCTTTAGCTTGAAGTCTGGTATTTCCATATTGCAATTGCAGGTCATTTTCAAAAGTTGTTTTCTCTTTTTTGTAATATGCTTTTGCATTTAAAAATCCAGTAGCGGCTGATGAGTTCACCCCTCCTGCTTTCCAGTTGTCGCTAAAGCTCGACTGGTTTAAGTTAATACCTACTTGTAGGTCGTTTTGCCAAGGGCCAATTGGTTTTGCTGTTGGTTCTTCTGTTTGCGCTTGGCTATACAATGCTGTAAAGAACAAGGCTGTTGTAATGATTTTCCTCATTTTTTTTAATTTTTATTAGTTAGTTATTGTAAAAATTTCTTGAAGTATATTAATGACTTTATCAATCTCTTGTAAGGTATTTTGCTTACCGAATGAAAACCTTACTGCAGCCCTTGCAGAATCTACACCTAGAGCAGAAAGTACATGTGAACCCACATCTGAACCCGATGAACATGCACTGCCACCTGATACTGAAATGCCAGCTATATCGAGTTTGAAAAGTAACATTTCGTTAACTTTGTGTGGTGGAAAAGATGCATTTAATACAGTGTAAGATGAGCGGTTTTCATAGTCGCCATTAAAAAGGATTCCAGGAATGGTTTCTTTAAGTCTATTGATCATGTAAAATTTTAACTCTCCAATATGGTTATGTTCTGCCTCAATATTAGCGTAGCTTATTTCGAGAGCTTTTGCTAATCCAACAATTCCATACACATTTTCGGTGCCGCCACGCATGTTGCGCTCTTGAGCTCCGCCAGTAATGTATGGTGAAATCTTATTTTTTGCATTGATGTAAATAAACCCAACACCTTTAGGCCCATTAAACTTATGTGCTCCGGCTGCCAAAAAATCAATATTCAACTTACTCAAATCAATTGCAAAATGTCCGATGGTTTGAACAGTATCGGTATGGAATAAGGCATTGTATTGCTTGCATAAATTACCCACCACATCAAGGTCAATCATATTGCCAATTTCATTATTGGCATGCATCAATGAAACCAATGCATGGTCATGATCTTTGAGCAACTGCTCCAGATGTTGCAAATCGATATGTCCGTTGGGGAGTAAGTTCACAAAATGCAGGTTTACTTTACCTTGCTTATGTAACTCTTCGGCTGTATGCAACACTGCATGATGCTCTATAGCTGATGTGATGATATTTTTTACGCCAAGCACCTCAACCGACATACGCAAAGCCATATTATCAGCTTCTGTTCCACCTGAAGTGAAAATGATTTCACCTGGTGTGCAGCCTAAAAGTTTGGCAACTGTTCTTCTTGACTCTTCTATTTTAGTTCGAGTAACCCTTCCATGTGAGTGAATGGATGATGGATTTCCAAAATCATCGCGCAGCATATCACACATTACATCAGCAACTTCCTTTGCTATTGGAGTTGTTGCAGCATTATCCAAATAGATTCTACTTGTTAGTTCCATTTTTAGTTTTATTAGCAATTGAGATGTATCCAATAAGTTTATATAGCAGTTTAGCCATGGTATATTCGGCTAAAATATCACCTTTTCGTGGTGCAATCTCTACAATATCAAACCCAACTACCTCACATTTTTCTGCTACACGCTTTAAAAATTGGCAGGTTTCATTCCATAATAATCCATTGGGTTCGGCAGTACCTACAGCAGGAACAATAGATGGGTCGAACCCGTCTGCATCAATGGTGATGTATACTTTTTTGCCTAAGGTTTTCAATGCTTCGTCTGCCCAATTGGCATTGTTGCGCACTTGATGTGCATAAAAGGTGTGAATGTTTGGGGCGGATTTAATGAGTTCAGCTTCTTCAATGCATTGCGCGCGAATACCAATTTGGGTGATAGGAATACCGGCATCATGCACACGTTTCATGACACTTGCGTGTGAGTATGGATTTCCTTGATAGGCTTCACGTAAATCAGAATGTGCATCTATTTGCAACAAACAAACATCGGGATGTGCTTCTTTAACAGCCATCACCGTGCCATAAGTAATGGTATGTTCAGCACCAAGTGTAACAGGTATTTTCTTATCAGCAAGAAGTTTACAGGTTTCTTTTACAATCAGTTTGATGGCATTTGCATCTACTTTCTTCTTAAACTCCATTGGTTGTAGGGTACAAATACCACCTACTCGTTTGTAGGTTTCTTGCCCCAACTCTTCATCATAAAATTCTACATAATGAGAGGCCTCAATAATAGCTTGTGGACCCTTGTTGGAACCACTTAAGTATGACGAAGTGTATTCATAAGGCGCTGACTGAATGACAAATGTAGAATTCTTATAATTACAGAGATTATCATCGGTAATACCGAGAAAGTTTTTTTTGTGGTTGTAGTATTTCATTATTGGGGCAAATATATACTTGTAACGATATTTTTACATAAGTGATAAATTATATCTATCACATTGAAGCTTACATGAAATTACGCATATTTGCCTGCCGTGAAGAATTCTTGTCTAATCATCATAATAACTGCGTTTCTTACATGGGGCTGTGCTTCGCAAAAAAACCAGATAATTGCACTTCAGCAACATATCGAAGGCATGAGAGCCGATAGTCTTTTATTGGAAAAACGCATTGCAAAACTAAATGAAGAAAATGCTTATCTCTCTGATAATAGTGCAAGTATTGAGCAAGCCTATAATAACAGATTAAAAGAAAAAGAAGATTCGCTTAATTTTAGAAAAAAAGAAATAGAAAACAGGGAGGCGCAAATTGCCGACATGCGCGCAAGGTCTGAAGATGAGCGCGAGGCATTCCAGAAACTATCTAGGGCAATATTTACAAATTTTCAATTATTAAACTTGGGCTCTGACAAAATGAGCGCCTATAATGGTTGTAGTTTTTTTGTTTTAGAAATTGCCGACAAAGTGCTGTTTCAACAAGGAACCACCAAACCAGAGCCTTCGTATAATGCTGTTTGTAAACTAATATCTGAAGTTTTAAGCAAGCACCCTGACCTTTCATTACAAGTCATTTCAATGACTGATTCTGCTACATCAATTAAAGACAAACATGATGACATATGGATTTGGAATACAACTAGAGCGCAAGTAATTAATAAAACATTGCAAAAAGACTTTGGGGTTGCTACCCAAAAAATCATTATAGCTGCTCAGGTTCCTAAAATAGGATTTACCCAACAGCAACTTCAAAGCAATAATAAAATTAGATTTGTGTTTCAGTCGGCATTGCTTCCGTGTGTGCATTAAAACACGGATTGAGGAACAGGGTATTCACTATCAACATCTGTTAAAACTTCAGGAAAAGTTGTTGTTACCAATATGGTGTGCTCAAATTGAGCTGATAATTTACCATCGATGGTTCGGGCTGTCCATCCATCTTTCTTATCCACTTTGGCCCTAGCTTTGCCAGCATTAATCATTGGCTCGATAGTAAAAGTCATTCCTGGTTTTAGCTGTGCGCCTCTTCCCTTTTCATCCACATGACAAATCTCAGGCTCTTCGTGAAACTTGAGCCCAATTCCATGTCCGCAAAATTCGTAGACCGTGCTGTAGCCAAACGAGGTTGCATATTTGTTAATATGGTAACCAATATCGCCAACCCTATTTCCTGCAATACTTTGTGCAATACCAATACGAAGACACTCCTTGGTAACCTCTACTAACTTTTTTGCGTGTTCGCTTATCTCGCCTACGGCAAAAGTCTTGCTGGTATCACCATAAAATCCTTTTAAAATTGTTGTTACGTCTACGTTTACAATATCACCATCACGCAATTCATAACTTCCTGGTATGCCATGACAAATTACATCATTAACCGATATACAAGATTCTTTTGGATACCCATGATACCCAAGTGTAGCTGCTTTTGCATGGTTATCGCGAATAAAATCAGCACATATTTTGTTTAGAAACTCGGTGGTAACTCCAGGTTTAATATAGGGTGATACTACATTTAGGGTTTGTCCCGCTAGTTTAGAACTAAGTCTAATTCCCTCAATTTGCTCGGGTGTCTTTAAAATAATGTTTGATTGGGTATCTCTAAATGCCACAGATGTTTGCTTAGTTTAGTTCGAATAAAATTTGGTTTTTCTCAACGGCTGTTTTCTCCGCAATATGAATTTTTTTAATACTGCCATCTGTATGAGATTTGAGGATATTCTCCATTTTCATAGCCTCTAAAACTAGGAGTCCATCGCCTTTCTTTACTTCTTGACCTTCGTTCACTAGAATTTTTAATACCAATCCTGGCATTGGTGCTTTCACATCATTGTTCTTCACCGTCATAGCTTTATCTAAACCCATACTTTTTAGTAAGGCGTCCATTTCCGATTCAAAAACTATTTTTTTGCGTTTGCCATTAATCACTAAATCAAGCTGTTTGTTAGAATAATCTTTCGACAAAAGCTCAATTTCAAACGAACGATTGTTTAATAACACATGAAATCTATGCTCGCTAATTTTTACAATATCGGTTTGCTGTGTAAGCCCATTCACTTCCCATTTTCCGTTTTTTTGGTGCACCTTTACCGACAATCTATCGTTTAATTTTATAGTATACATATGTTACTAACGATTTTTTTAATTTATTGCAGTGCAAAACAACACCAAATAATCGGCATTACCAATCTGTTATATGAGCTTTACATTTATGCGAATTTTTATCTTAGTCTTCATCATATCAGGAACTTTAGCATGTGGGTCGGGCAAAAAGCCTGTTTCAACTAATTTAACTGAAGTTACTGTTTCAGCTCCAAGCAAAACATTGAAAGAAAAAAGTATGGCGCAAATACCTACTGCTTCTTTGGATGTAAAAATGAAGCATATAGAATTGCATGTTTCTTTTGATTACACAAACCAGCGCGTGTTTGGAAAGGCATTATTAACCATCGAACCACATTTTTACCCTACCAATATATTGGTATTTGATGCCAGAAAATTTGCTTTAAACAAGGTTGGACAAATCATTGGAAATGACACTGTTTTATTAAAATATAGCTATGACTCTTCAAAGATTACGATAACCTTAAACAAAATATTAACTAAAGGCGAAGTTGCCAATATTTTCATTGATTATATCGCACATCCAAACAGAATAACTGAAAAAGGAAGCCAAGCAATTAGTGATAGCAAGGGACTTTACTTTATCAATCCACTAAAACAGGTTCCCAATAAACCACGACAAATATGGACCCAAGGCGAACCCGAATGCAACTCTGGTTGGTTTCCTGTAATTGATAAGCCTAACCAAAAAATTACCCAAGAAATTTATATCACTGTAGAAAATACAGAGACTACCTTGTCAAATGGGGAACTAATTTGGAGCAAAGAAAATAACAATGGAACACGCACCGACTATTGGAAACAAAATTTGCCGCATGCTCCATACCTTGTGATGATGGCAATAGGTGAGTTTAATATCACCAAAGATTATTGGCGCGATAATGTAGAAGTAAATTATTACTTAGAGAAAGAATACCATCCTTATGCTAAATTGATATTTGGCAAAACCCCAAAAATGATGGAATGCTTTTCGAAGAGATTGGGCGTTGATTATCCTTGGGAGAAATACAGCCAAGTGGTAGTTAGAGATTTTGTGAGTGGTGCAATGGAAAATACCAGCGCAGTTATTCATTATGATGCAGTGCAACATAATTATCGTGAGCATTTAGATAATACACATGAAGACATTATTGCACATGAATTGTTTCACCATTGGTTTGGCGATTTGGTAACCTGCGAATCTTGGAATAACATTTCCCTTAATGAATCATTTGCTACGTACGGAGAATATTTGTGGAATGAATGGGAATATGGCAGAGATATGGCTGATTATGAGTTTTCGAACAACCTTGACGCCTATTTGTTTCAGCGAAAGAAGCACGATGTATCATTATTCAGACCACATTTCAAATCTCCTAATGATGTATTTGATGTAGTAAGCTACCAAAAAGGTGGATTGATACTTCATATGTTAAGGTATTCAGTTGGCGATGAAGCTTTTTTTACAATCTTGAAAAATTACCTTACCAAATATCGTTTTGGAACCGCTGAAATACATGACTTAAGATTGGTTGCAGAAGAGGTAACCGGACGAGACCTGAATTGGTTCTTCAATCAGTGGTATTTTAATACCGGCCATCCCGATTTGGTTATATCACATAAGCTTGCAGACAATAAACGGTCAATCACTATATTAGTTGAACAAAAACAAGATACGATATTACATGGAGCTTTCACGCTTCCCCTAACTATAGAATTACATACGTCAGGTGGATTGAAAAGAACAAATATTGTTATAGATAAAACAAAACAAGCCTTTACCATTGAATCAAACGAAATTATTTACAACAGTATTTTTGATGCCGACAAAATTTTACCTGCAAATATAGAAGAGTCAAAACCTTTTGAAATGTGGTATCACCAAGCCAATAATGCCGATTTGTTGATCAATAGGAAAATTGCATTAGAGGAGTTGAATAACAATATTTCTGCTGATACATCAGAGAAAATGTTGGACCTTACCTTATCAAGGTTATTAACAGACACATTTTACTTAAATCGGCAAATTGCATTGAATGTAATAACTGACCTTACGATTCGTCCTTCTGAAAATGTGCTGGGACTTACCGAAAAGTTAGCTAAAACTGATTGGAATGCATACAACCGTTCATTAGCTATTGACATACTGGGTACGTATATTAAAAAGGAATATGAAACTACTTTTCGCAACGGTTTAAATGATTCATCCTATCGGGTGATGGCGAAGTCGCTTTCCTATTTATACGAACTTGATACTACTGATGCGTTGAGGTTTGCCAAAGCAAATGAATCCAATAACAACAGTTCTGTAGTATGGGCTTTGGCTAACTTGTATGCTGAAGATATAAGTCCTTCACATTATGACTTTTTTAAACGCATTACCAATATAAAAGATAAACATTGGCCTTATACGTTAAAATATTTTGGCGACTACCTTTTAAAACAACAACCCGAATTGCAACTGGAAGCCATTACATATCTAAATACACAAAAACGTGGCAATAATTACTATAGTTACCTAACATCAGGATTCTACAAATTATTAAAAACGGAAACTGAACAAAACAAAGCTGCTGTTCAAGAACTGTTAAAAAAGAATAAAAAAGATGAAACTATCAAAGCATCGCTACAGGGAAAAATATTGACCTATGATAATATATTGAAGGCTTTGGCAGAGTAAGCTTATTTGCTTATCATTAACTTGTCAACAATGGAGTTTCCGTCAACTAATTTTACTTCCAATAGGTAAATGCCATTTCTTATTTCGGTAGGTATCACTAGCCGATATTTCCCTATCTGTTCGTAAAATATTTCAGCATGCAAGGTTCGCCCTTGCATATCACTCAATGTAACTCTGTTAATAGGTTGTTTTGTTTCTATATAAAACTGCTCTTTCACCGGATTTGGATAAACCGTTATGGCATGCAATGCAAACTGCTCTAATAATGAAGTGTTGATGGTGTCTTGACGTTTCAAATTGAAAAATGACAAGACAGGATAATGATCTGAAGTACTATCAACATATCCTGAAATTTGTTGAGGTAAGTTATCCAATACTTTTGCTGAACTGTCTACATAAAAAGTAAATAATTCATTTGAAATTAATTGATGATCAATCATAGTTCCGTAAGACCGAGCATAGGATTTTTTTCCAAGGTCAGAAAGTAGTTTTGAGGTGAAAAAATAATTTGCTGTATCGTCAACAAAATTTTTAAATGGCGATTCGGTAGCTCCCGCCCATGTGGGGAATGTAACATTGTCATTCCAATCACCTATTACTGTTACTTTTTTATTTGATCTGTTTGCATCCAAAAAAGTTTTTAAATGAACTGATGCATTTTTTCTACGATTGTAAGAATCTTGGTCTGAAAAAGCTTTAAGGTGTACAACATAAAAATAAATAGTATCAATTACAGGTATATTCTTTGTTCTTAAAACCACTTCGAGTGGTGGCCTATAGGCAAAGTCAATACTGTACTGAGAAGTATTTAAAATCATTTGCCACGATACCAAATCAAACATTTCCTTTTTCCATAACAAAGCTGTTTTTTGTGTTTGACTGTATGAAGCCAATATTTCATCATATACTTCCAAATCATCAACCAGACTCATGTATGAAGAAAGACTACTTACCTCAGACAATCCCCAAACATCTATATCAGTATTAGTTAAAATGGACTTCACGTTATTATATTGAAGGAGCTCATTTTGAGGTCCATTACTAGCATCACCAAACCATTCTATATTCCAACAGCCAATATCCAAAAGGGTATCATTTCCTTGTTTGGTTACTTGTGCAAACAATGCAGCGCTTGAAAATAAACTAATCAGCAGAAGTTTGAGTTTTGTCATTGGGTTTAAATAAAAGCCAAAAATAAGCAAGCAAACCTAAAGTAATTGTAAAAATACTTTGGATTCCATGAATGACAACAGCCAAAGCATTGCCTTGAACTAGTGTGATACCTAACATTACGGCCGCATTTGCAACCAAAAAATGATATGCTCCCATGCCTCCACCTTGAACAGGAATAGACCTTCCAAAACTGCCTACAACCATCAATACAAATGCATCAGATGGGGTAAGTATAGAAGTTTCGTGAAAAGTAAAAAACCATAAATAGGTCATTAAATAATAGCATAGCCAGATGAGTAAAGTGTATATCCAAAACGACTTTAGATTTATCAAAGATGAAATATCGGTTAATATTAAAAGATACCTTTTAATGATAGATGAAGATGCCTTATTGAACATGTAAACCAAATAAGTCGAACCGGCTAAAACAAGCAACAACAAAATTACCGCAATAGGCAAAGACAGCACAGAAAAAAAGGGTTCAAGTATATTTTCTGACAAATAATTACTAATATTTTCAGCATAACCAACAAGCAGAATTAATAGCAAAAAAAACAAGCAAATTGTATCGAATAATCGCTCAGCCAACACACTTAATATTGATTTTTCAAAAGGAATCTGATGGTGCTTTTTAATGATATAGCACCTTGTAAGTTCGCCCAAACGGGGGACTGCAAAATTAACACCATAACCTACACAAAGGGAAGCAAACAAGGTAGACTTTTTTGTAAAACATCCTGTGGCTGATAACATTTGTTGCCACCGAGATATGCGAAAAAAATACCCAGAAACAGATATAATAAAAACAGGAATTGCTACAATATAATTCCCATTGACGAGTATAGCTTCCAATTCTGCAAAATTAATTTGATAAAATGCTGCATAGAATAAAGCCATTCCAAGCACAAACAAAAATGTGTATTGAATAGATTTTTTCACTTGAGCAATCGCCTAGCTAAAGGTATCATGATATCAAAATGTTTTACGATTTTTGTGCCAGTTTATAACAGCAGATGCAGGAGACTGAGATAACGAAATTGATGACGATTTTTGGCTAAGAAATACATCAGCAGCAACGGCTATTATTTCTTCGTCTCCTTCAGTTTCTTGTTTCAGCATTTCAGGTTTAAAGTGCTTCTCAATAAATTTAGTATCGAAATCGCCTTTAATAAAAGCGGGATGTTTCATTACAAATGCACCAAATGTTAGGGTTGTTTCAATACCCGTTACGATATAATCATCAATGGCACGTATCATCCTCAACCTTGCCTCTTCACGGTCTTTACCAAATGTTATGAGCTTAGCAATCATGGGATCATAGTGAATGGGAATACTCATCCCTTGTTCAAATGAATCATCTACCCTAATGCCATAGCCTTGTGGTGTGGTGTATGTTTTTAGTGTACCAATATCGGGCAAAAAATTATTCATTGGATCTTCTGCACATACCCTCAACTCCAATGCATGTCCATGTATTTTCAAATCGTTTTGCTGATAGCCTAATTGCTCACCTCTGGCCACACGTATTTGTTCTTTCACCAAATCAAGTCCTACAATTTGTTCCGTCACAGGATGTTCTACCTGAAGACGGGTATTCATTTCCAAGAAATAAAAATTGAGGGATTCGTCTACCAAAAATTCAACCGTACCTGCTCCTGTATAATTGCAAGCTTTGGCAACATTCACTGCCGCCTCTCCCATTTTTTTTCTAATTTCAGCTGTTAGGCAAGAAGATGGCGCTTCTTCTACCAACTTTTGATGTCTACGCTGAATGGAGCATTCTCTTTCAAACAAATAAACAATGTTTCCGTGTGTATCGCCAAGTATCTGAATCTCGATATGTTTTGGCGAACCCACATACTTCTCTATAAAAACGGCATCGTCTCCAAATGCAGATCTTGCTTCATTTTGTGCCAATTTGATTTGCTCTTCAAATTCCGATTCATTATTAACAATTCGCATGCCCTTTCCGCCTCCTCCTGCCGATGCTTTAATCAAAACCGGATAACCAATTCCATTGGCAATTTTTCTGGCTTCATTTAAATCTTTTATGGCCTCTTTAGTACCGGGCACCATGGGTACATTAAATGCACTCACAGCTTGTTTTGCTCCAATTTTACTTCCCATAATTCGCATGGCATCACCTGTTGGTCCAATAAAAATAAGACCTGCTTCTTTCACCTTATCAGCGAAAATTGCGTTTTCTGATAAGAAACCATAACCTGGGTGAATAGCATCTGCACCTGATTGCTTGGCTACTTGTAGTAACGTATCTATTTTCAAATAGGATTGGGCTGATGCTGCTGGCCCAATGCAATATGCCTCATCTGCATATCTAACATGCAAGGCTTCTCTATCCGCCTCGCTGAATACAGCTACGGTTTTTATACCCATTTCCTTTGCCGTCCGCATTACACGCAATGCAATTTCACCACGATTGGCAATCAATATTTTCTTCATAAATACTTTTTTGTGTCGTATTAAATACGTCATCAAACCTACACATTTTTTAACAAATGCGTAATTGGTTGTTATGAAACCTAAAGTATAACCTAATTAGAATTACTTCGCATCTGAAGCATATTCAGCCTCACGGTCTTTATAATACTGCGACTGACCAAATACCAAATTGATTCCCAAACGAAAAGCAAGTACATTGGCTTCGGCCAAATTAGTCCACATTAACACATTATTTTGCACAAAATATAATTGCACTGGTCCCATTTTAAGTTCCATACCCACACCTACAGCCGATTGCGCATCACTTAAATATGAATAATTCACATGTAACCTAAGCACCTTTCCAAACGCCCTGGTGTAAGAGGCTGTAGCTGCAAAAGTTGTAAACGAAGGCAAAGTTTGTGCTTGTAATAAAATTCCAAAACGATCGCGTTTGGTTATATCATAGTCAACTCCAGCCATATAGCGAGCCGATAGCCATCTAGTGAATGCCTTTTCAGATAAGGTAGTACGATCAAAAAGTGCTAATAAACTATCAAAATACTCTTGTCTGCGGGTTGGGCTGTTTAATAAATCATACGTTAGTCCTTCGTAATTTACTTGCACATTACTCAAATCGTACTGATATGCTTGTTGTCGCCATTTTATAAAACCTAAGTCATTTAAAGCCGCATACATGCTTATTTTCTTATCAAATTTATATGTCATTCCCAAATCAATAGCGAAACCAGAGTTTTTGGGAAAGATCAATTTGTTGGGTTCGAATTTTTTCTGATCTTCAGTAGTTGGTTGTCCATTTACTTCATTAAATAAGACGGGTAAGCCAGAAGTAAGAATTTTACCATTTGCATTTACTTGAATTGGATAAGGTGCATTTGCCCCGGTAGTAGTTGATACTTCAAAATCCTCAATAGCTGCATAGCCGTGTCCGATAAGGTATTTAAACCTACCACCCACCGTAAATTTATTTTTGATTACCTTAGCTAAACTTACGTTGATATTGGAATAAGTCATGATTTGGGCACCAGTACCACTTAAGCTAACAGTATTTCCGGCAGAGAAGATATCTGCTGCCAATAATTGCTTGCTAATATTAAAATTCAATTGGTTATTTATTTGCGCTCCAAGCCCCATATAAAATCCATGAGAAATAGGAAAACTCACATAAATATAATCCATTACATATGCATACCTAAATCCAAATGCATCACCTTCAATATTTTTAGCAAGCTTATCCATATCCACGATACCTGCTGTATCCTTGCTATCAATAACTCCCTTGGCATTGATGCCATTTAGATTTAGATCAAGACCAACATTGTTTAATGCGGGTAGGCCAATTTGTATTTTATGTTCGGGTAGAAATGCCGGGTTTACAAAACCTGCTTGATACAATCCACGCATTGATGGTAAGACTGTTTCTATCTGAGCAAACAAGCTTACTGAGAAGAATAAAACGGCAGAAAAACTAATTATCTTTTTCATGTTAGTCTGACGATTTAGTGGTGTAAGATGCTTTAGCTTTCATTCCCATTTTTAAACCAACTTTTTGGGTTGAATAAATTTTAACAAATGGTTGAACGGGAGGCGAGCCAACTTTTGAAGAATTAACTTCGAAATGCATTGTATAGCCATTGATTCCACTATTTACCCAATTGTTGTATCGTTCTTGGCTAACATTTGTAAAGTTTTGGGACTCACTTCGACTAAGTACAACCCCATTGGCATCCACAATAGCTGGAGCCAACAGCAAAGGCGATTGGAATATACTGTCAACAATTGTAACTAAGGGTGGATTAAAGCTACTGTCAAGTTTTGTCATATACACCTGTATGGCTGTTCCTACTGGCATATTATTAGTTGCAGTACTGGCCAAGGTAATATACTCAAATCTGATTGTAGTGTCATTTTGTTCTGTGCCTGGAAATGAAAACTCGCCTGATAAGTTCACTCCGTAATCTGATATTTTTAAATCAAGAGGCAACTCTACATCGGCAATTGCTTTAAAAGAGCTCGTATCAAACATGAAATTGTCAGAGACCACTTGATTGTAATTAGCTATAAAATCTACTTTAAGAACCAATTTTTTGGGCTTACTGTTAAGTATTTCTTTTATATTGGAATTGGTATTATCCAATTTGTAAATACCTATTCCGTAGTCCCCTTCAAATTGAGCATATGGCAATGTAACGGTATCTTGGAATTGGTTCATTATCACATCTATCACTAAATCATCAGTAGTTACTGCATATATGCGATTAATTTTTAGTGTTACGGGCATCCCAAATCCGTTCGCCAATTGGATGATAATGCGAGGATCATTGAATTCCAAATTACCACCATCACTTGCATTGTAGAGATCTATATCCAAGATTTCATTCATGTTTAACAAAGTGAATTTCCCTAAATAACCTTTCATGAAATTGTATTGAAGAACATCTGTAGATTGAACAAATGTAAGTCCTTCGCCTGCTGCCATATCGGGATTTCCTGGCATCTTAAGTATCTCAACGCGCATAACATATCGTAGTTTATTTACAGTTGTATTGTTATCGGTTAAGTCTATTACATAGCCTGTCATATCAATAGCTTTATTAGCCACCACTGGTAAACTGCCAGAGAAGCTCATTACCACACTGTCGGTTAACGGCAATCCATTCTTCTTTACATCAGGATAGGTAAATACCAATTTGACATCATGTTTTATGGTACTAGTCGCAAAAAATTCCACAACACCTGACTTTACAAAAATTTGTTTCACTTGCTCACCATTGGGAAAAAGTAAGTTCTCATCACCGTTTATGGTTTGGCTAAATGAACCTACTGAATTAAATACACCTGCAATAATTGGGTCAACGGAGAAATTAAAATTACTACTAATCGGTGGGATACTAATTAATTGGCGTTGTGTGATACTGTCTCTTCCACTATATACCATCGTAATGGGCTGACCATCTTCAATTCGAACAAAGCCGGTTTTAGAAAATTCTTCGTACAATTCTTTCAAGCCAACTTCGTCTTGAAATAATGGAAATGATATTTCTGAATTAAATTTAAATCCTTTTATATTCGATAGCTCTTCTACATCTTTTAAGCAAGAAGAAAGTACCAAGACTAGTAAGAATACAAGGATGGTAATTAAACGGTTCATAGTTAATTAGTTTTTGAGGTTCAGCAAAGTATTGTAATAATTCTGTTTATTTCAAAAAATAAAAAATAATTTGCTTGTTAAGGCTTGTTCCAACCAATATCTTCTGGGTATTTTCTTTATTATTTCCTACTGTAAAGGTTATAAATTTTTCTGAAGGTAAATTTTCATAAGGTGCTCCATCAGCAGCTAGCAAAACAGGAGTTGCCTCTGGATATTTTTGGAATCCATAAAACACTCCTTTGCTATAAAACGATTGGGCGAATGGTTGGGCAATAGAATCAGCGCTGATTTCGAATACTTTCACCCCATTGGTTCGCCAAACAGTTAATTTTTTTTTGTCGTTTACAAATAAATTACCGTTGTGCAAATAAAAACGTGCATTGGCAGATATCAAAGCTATTGGATTAGATTTTGAAACCTGCATGGCTGTATCAAACTGGTTGAGGTATAGCCGTGTGCTATCTTTTGTCCAAATCACGCATTCTTTTCCTTCTTCATAGCTTACAAACAGTGGCAATTTCGTGTGGCTCACTAAAACGCTGTCTCTTTTCTTTCCATCTAATGAATAATATTTTGTGCTTGAGTGTTGGTTGACAACTAGCAATTTTTCTGAAGTGGTTGTAATGAAACCAATAGCGGAAATGGCAGAGTCACTAATCGGTTTAGCTGTCCAATTTGGCAATATGCGTCCATTCAATTGATAACCCGCAACACGTTTATTATTTAGAACAACATAGTACTCATAGGTGCTGTCTCCGTACCAATCCACCATTGATAGTGCAAATTTTGTTTTTCCGGGCAAACGAACCGGATAACCGCTCATATTGTTGCCATTTTCATTTAATAAATAAACCGATTCTGAAGTATTGAATAAGTAGGCGCGAGTATTAGTAGGCGATACAATAACTTGATGCAATTCGCTAACAATGGCTTGGCTTAATTTCACTTTCCACTTCAAGCTCCCCGACTCATCAAATAAGTAACATTGGTTAAGCACATCTTGTACAAATACACCTTTTTTACCATCTACATCTACTAGCTCGGGTGCTCTTATTGCTGTTGTATCCATTAGATATGACCACATGATGCGGGTATCTTCTTCAAATGCGTTGTCATAAGCCAAATACATTCCTGTATAGAAAGTTTTATCATTTGCCGAGGCATACTGTAAATGAATATGTGTGATTTTTTTCATTTCTTTCATATAAATATTCATCATAGTAAGCATACTCGACTCATAAAATTGATAGGGAATCTGATAAGCTTTACTGGAGTTTATATACATCGAATAATTAGAAAGTGTTTTTTGCTTTTGTGTTACTTGAATAAATTGTTCATCGTTTACAAGCACCTGCTTAGTACTTAGTCGATCAATAATTGATTTCATTTCAGCCAACGTATTGCTCATTATAAGTACTTCTTCATACACGGCAACAAAAGGGTTTTCAATAATATTGAATGCTGCACCTAAATAATATGCAGGTAATTTTCCGGCATGTAGGTAATAAATTTGTTTACCCAAATAAGTATATTCCGAAAATAAACTATCGGATATTCCTGAGTTTATTTTTGATGCAAAAATTTTAATTGCTTGAAGACACTCTTCAGGCTTATTAATTTGCAAAATAGCTGATGCATTTGAAGTTATTTCTCCTTGATTAAATTCTGAAATAATTAAAAAATGATTTTCACCAAAAAATGTACTCAATTCGTCTAGATTAAAACCAGACTTTTGTTTGATATCCATCACATATTGCTGAATAGAATCTTGTGAACCATGAAAATCGTTGTATTCTTTTAAATCTGATTTGAATTGAGGATAATTCTGAATGCCAATATGTTGATAGAAGGCTAGATTGGCAGGCAAATAAGCAAACATCTTATCTGCAGATACTGGTTTTTGGTTATTAAGTACATCTAAAAATTGAAATATTGAGTCGTCTGTATATGTGGCACCTTTAAAAGCAATTCCTGTTTTTTCTATCTCGGTTTGTAATACTGACCAAGAGGCAAAAGATGAAAACAAAAACTTGTCAGCTTTAATAGAATCAATGGTGATTGCTGTAAATAAATGATGAAGTTTGCCATAATTGATGTAAACATTATGGTCATATTTACCATTAGTGATATTATAAGGTTTATTAATGCTCCTCCAATCGTTCGTTAAGGTATATTTAATTTTTCTAATAGCATCTTCAACCAAACTTCCCTGAGCCGATAGAAACATAAAATCTCCAAGACTTGAAATGGAAAGAACCGGACTTCCATCGGATTGGTAAGCATCAAACACTTGTTGGTTTTCAAAAAGGCGTTTGCTTACTTTTAAATTAAGTTTGGTAAGTAAGTCATTAATAGCCTCCAATTTGGGTGGGATTTTTTTTGTTTGAACTACTAAAAACCAAGCGATATCTTTACCCAATACATGCATAGAAAGCCCTATCTTATCTCCATGAATAAGGTTAAAAAGTTCTGTATTTTGTTTTAGTAAAGAATCAATTTGCTGCAATTTGAACAACTCAGGTTTAACTGCATCATTCTTAATCAATTCATTATAGGCTGGCAGTTCTGTTATAGACCCATACAAGCTGTTCCAATTTTCAGATTCAATAAAAAAGATAGCCGAGTTCGGGATGGCATGATGTAAAGGCCTGATTCCGGATTTGATGTAATGTTGATAAAATAAAGCCGATAAAACAGCTATAACAAGGAGGGTGCCTAATACACCGATGATCAGTGATCTGCTCATGTGTTGATTTGTTATCAAATTTACAACTAAACATTTGGCAGATTATATTATTTTGTGCACAAATAATTGTGAAAACCTATGAGTAATAAGACACTTCAAAAGCAATTGATTACCACCGGTAGCATTGTTTGCGGATTATCGGTTGCGCTTGGAGCATTCGCTTCGCACGCACTTAGAGACAGAATATCGGCTGAACATTTGGCCGTTTTTCAAACAGGAGTTACCTATCAATTTTATCATGGAATTGGTATTTTATTAATGATGGGTATGTATAGACGATTGCATTCAAATGTGGTAAAAAGAGTACTTTATCTGTTTTGTATTGGTATCGTTTTATTTAGCGGTTCGTTGTACTTGCTATCAACTCGCGAAATCACCGTTGGTGATATGCTAAAAATTATTGGACCATTAACACCACTTGGTGGCGTGCTATTTATTCTCGGTTGGGTGTATCTAGGTATTTTTGGTTTCAAAGAAAGCAACCCCCACGTGAGTAAGGCACAAGACTAAGATGGAACTAACACTAAAACGTCCACTTGTTATTTTTGATGTAGAAACAACAGGCATAAATATCCAATTCGATAAAATTATTGAACTGGCTTATATCAAAGTGAATCCTGATCAAACCAAAGAAGAATGGCAAATGCGATTTAATCCGGAAATGCCTATACCTACAGAAACATCCTTGATACACGGTATTTATGATGAGGATGTGAAGGATGCTCCAACATTTAAAGAAAAGGCTAAAGAATTAGCCAAATCATTTGAAGGATGCGACTTTGGTGGATTTAATTCTAACAAATTTGATGTGCCAATGTTGGTCGAAGAGTTTTTGCGTTGCGGAGTTGAGTTTGATATAAGTAACCGCAAGTTTGTAGATGTGCAACGCATTTTCCACATGATGGAACAGCGAACACTCACTGCTGCATACAAATTTTATTGCGACAAGCCACTTGAAAATGCACACTCGGCAATGGCTGATGTAGACGCAACTTACGAAGTGCTGCTTGCTCAATTAGATCGATATAAGGAACTTAAAAACGATGTGGATTTTCTTCATGAATTTTCCGGACAATCTCGCAATGTGGATTTAGCAGGCAGAATTATTTGGAACGACAAAAAAGAAGCCATATTTAATTTTGGGAAACACAAAGCCAAAAAAGTAGTGGATGTATTTAAGGTAGAACCTTCCTATTACAAATGGATGATGGAAGGCGATTTTGCATTGGATACCAAAAGAAAATTAACCCAGCTATATATTCAGGCTACTGCCAAATAGCAGTTGTTGAACACAAACTATTAGCAACTTTTATTGCAACCTTTACTTTCCTCTACCCTGCACAATGGTTTTAACCGTGTATATCATAATTCGAAAATCAATGATAAGCGACATGTTTTCGATGTAAAGAATATCAAATTTCATGCGCTCAATCATTTGTTGCACATTTTCGGCATATCCATATTTTACCATTCCCCAAGAAGTAATTCCCGGTCGCACTTTTAATAATTGCTTATAATAAGGTGCATGTTGCACAATTTGATCAATATAAAATTTACGCTCAGGTCTTGGCCCAACAAGCGACATTTCTCCTATCAATACATTGAAAAATTGAGGTAACTCATCTAAACGATATTTTCGTAATGTTTTACCTATTGAAGTGATGCGTTTATCGTCCTTACTTGCCAAAGCAGGTCCAGCGGCTTCAGCATCGGTATACATTGATCTGAATTTTAAAATATGAAATGGTTTACCATTCTTACCAATGCGAATTTGTTTGAAAAATACGGGGCCTGTTGATGATTGCTTGACACCTATGGCAAGTATAATAAATATTGGAATCAGCAATAGAAGAACAATCCCTGAAACCAATACATCAATTATTCTTTTCAACCAGGCTTGCCATGTAGGCATTAATTGGTGTTTCACTTCAATCAATGCAAGGCCTACAACATTTTCAAATTTTACCGAGCCTGAGAGTAAGTCATATGTATCGGGTATAATTTTCAGAATTACTTTTTCTTCTTCTAAAATATTGGTTACCTGTAAAATTTCATTATGCCTAGTGCTTTCGATGGCAACAATCACTTCTTCTATATTATACTTTGTTATCAATACGGACAAATCGGTGTATTTGCCCAAACATGGCAATGCATTGGGCATTTCGCCACAGGTTCCATCTTTACACACAAAGCCTTTTATTAAATACCCACTCGGAAATCTTTCATTGGCAATATCTTCATAAAGTTTTGCTGCTGCAGCATTATTCCCAACAATGATAGTTGGGAAACCATACCTTCCGACTGCAATTCCAGATTTGATAAAGGTTTCAAACATTACCCTGAAAAAAATTGTAAAACCATAATGCAAACCAAGCAGGGTGAAAAATGTGTTGTAATAATCTTTGTAACTCGCAATTTCATCATCAAGTAAGAGCAAGAAAAATATAACAACAACACCGAACAAACTAATGGTAAACGTATTGGCTAACTCTTTGAGTCTAGATTTGCGCCAAATATCCGTGTATGTACCAGTGATATAATAAAGAAGCAACCAAAACAATGGAATGTATAACAGTCCTAAATAAAAGTTTTGACTGGCTTCAAATGGTATGCTATATCCAAATTTACCGGGTTCGATATAGTATTTACGGTAAACAAAAAAGGCAAACCACGATATCATTGCCGATACATAATCGAACAAAATAAATATGGTTGTATGTTTTCTTCTTTTCCTAATCAAGGTAAACAAGTTTTATATTATCTAATCTTACATCTGCTACAAAGTCGGCACTTTTAAATAGTCCAACATAAAATTTAAATTGAGTATTTGGCGGACGGGGTGCAATTTCTTGATTTAAGGCAAGGTAAATCTTTCTCCATTCCCCATTTGTTGGGGCCAACCTGATAATTTCTGTCGCAGCACTTGATGGCTGATTGGGCTCCTGGTAATAGTATCCTATGACTAACTGAAGATTTGCATTAAAATCCATCTCTAAAAATACAGGTTGATTGAAGCCTGGCAATGTGTATTCATCAGAGGTGTACATTTGAAAAACGGTACTTCCCGGTCGTATCAGAACACGGGCAGAATTTTTACCACTTTCCCGTGCATCAGCTCCTTGAAATCGAATAATAGTATCCCCCTGTCCAGAGTACAATGGATTGATAATAAACTTGGTTCCAATACGGTCGTAATCTTCTATAAAGGCAAATACACTGTTTTCAAAAAATTGGAATTTGGGTACGATGGTATCAACTACATTTGGTGTTAAGAACATTTTACCTGATGATGATTTCATCAATGGGTAAATGATGCGCTCGTATTCTTGTCCGCTTTTTTTCACTCCTGCTTCAAATCTTAAGTTTACATCACCCGAAACTGGAATTGGGATAGTAGCAGGAACACCATAGCTTCCTATAAATGTATTGTTGGCAAACACCCATACATCCTCAAACTGATGTGTATTTGAGCCTTGTGAGCCATCAATTGGCGTTTGCATTTGAAGAGATGGTACGTGTACATATGCTGCAACAGTTGCCTCTTCTTTATCAGAAAACTCGCAACCTAAAAAAGCTACTGAAGCAATAATAAAACTAAATAGTAAACTTCGGTTTGAACTCATAATTGCGTAGCAAACATACTATTTTTTTATACCATCCCTACATCAAACAAGGTACTAGGATGGAATTTCTCAATAATCTGATGAGCTACTTTTAATGATTGATATGCTTGATATACATCTTGGGTAGTTCGTTTGCGGTTATGCACAGCTTCAGCAAATTCGGCCAATTCTTCTGCAAGCAAATCTTCTTGCTTAATACGTGATGCTGGATAAGGCACTTCTGCAAGTTCGCCTAAGTCTGTTTTTATTAATTTGGTAATTTGGTAGGTTTCTAAATCTAAGCGAATACACTCCGATTTTTGGAAAATACGCATATTGCTATTTTGTCCATTTTCAAAATTGCCACAGTTAATATTGCAAGTGCAGCCATTTTCAAACTCAAGTCTAACGTTAACAAAGTCTACAAAATCATTAAACAATTGTGTGGCATTGGCTGTCACTTTTCTAATATTAGAACCTGTGATATATGTCAACAATTCAAGGTCATTGAGCAAGGCACCAAATATTAATGAATCGTTTGATATGCTCAGCACTTTGTTTTGAAAACGATTTAACTCTATATATACAGGACGCTTACTTAGTCTTTTTATTTTTTTTACCTCAGGATGAAGTTTATCTTCTTGTAATACTTTTAGGTTCACTTGCGCCTCAATAGCTAAATCATTGAGTTGCCTTGCTTCCCTTATGTCTTCTGAAATAATCCCACTTAATAGCACATGTCGAGAATGCATCAATGCTTGTGAGGCATATTTATAATGCATACCCACAGGGGTCAGAATATCAAGTGCATCGGAAGCTTCAATAATTTTTTGAAGGCTATCAAATACAAGAATATTAAATTCTTTACCGATAGCATGGGCCTCGTTTTGCTGGTGATCATAAATTCCCGTAAGCTCATAACCGCTTATATGCTGAAACATGCGGGCATGTTTGCGTATGGATTCATTTGAGCCAACAAGACCGATTTTAATTACTGTCATGCACATCAAAAATAGGAAGCGAAGAACATATATGACAGAACACTTATTCACGAAAATGCAGCTCAGGCGAAAAGTGTCCTATAAAAATATACACTTTAACTTTTGTGTCACCCTCCGATGTGTGAAAATGAAATGTAAACCGGCTAGGGATATCCTAATTTGCGTTGGTGTTAAAAGACGACTATAAACAAAAAGGCGAACGCAAAAAGCTGATAGCACTTTTGCAACAAAAAGGAATTTACGACCAAGCTGTGCTTGCAGCAATGATGGAAATTCCTCGACATTATTTTTTTACTTCTACCTTCCAATCACATGCCTATGAAGACAAAGCTTTTCCAATTGGCGAAGGGCAAACCATTTCTCAACCGTATACCGTTGCTTTTCAAACACAGGTATTGCATGTTAAAAAAGGCGATAAGATTCTTGAAATTGGTACAGGATCGGGATATCAAGCAGCTGTTTTATTAGCAATGGGTGCAAACGTTTACAGCATTGAACGCATTGAAAAACTATCTTTAAAAGCACAAAAGATGCTTACTTTTTTAGGTTACAAACCTATTTTAACGTGTGGTGATGGAACCAATGGTTGGGCTTTACATGCACCTTATGACAAAATTATTGTCACAGCTGGGGCACCCATTATTCCAGAGATATTGAAACAACAATTGAAAATTGGCGGCATATTGGTAATTCCGGTTGGCAATTTGCAAAAGCAGAAAATGATTACAGTGGTAAGAAAAGGCCCTACTGATTTTGAAGAAATTGAATTGAGCGACTTTGCTTTTGTACCGCTATTGGGCGAGCAAGGGTGGAAATAGTTTATTTGAGTTATGAGTTGTGAGTTATGAATTATGAGTTATGAATTATAAGTTTTGGGTTTAAGGTTCTTAGGTTAGATATAAGATAAAGATTTAAGAGGCAAATGGGAATGAATCGATGATTTATTATAGCAAATGAATCAATGCCATTTCTTAATACATGAATTTTTGACCAGCCATCTTTTTAGAACTTTAACCATAAAAAAACTGCCGAACTAGCTTTTCTTTGATTATGGCTTTGCCACCAATTCTTTAATTTTTTCTTCTAATATAAATTCATCGCCTTCTACGTATCCAGTGTGGGTATATACAATTACCCCATTTTTATCAAGCAATACGGTGAAAGGAATAATTGGCGCATTCAAAGCACGTTTCAAGTCTTCATTTACATCAAGCAAACAAGCAAACTCCCATCCCTGTCCTTCCACAAATGGTTTTACCTTAGGTACATTTCTTGAATTGTCCGTAGAAACAGCCACCAACTCCAAATCATATTTTTTCTGCCACTCGTCAAGCAAATCATTAATATTTGATAATTCCTTTTTGCATGGTGTGCACCAGGTAGCCCAAAAACTGATGATTGTGATTTTTCCACTACGGCTATAGTCACCAACATTCACATTCTTGCCATTTACATCTTTCAAACTTATTTCAGGCATTGTTTGCCTTTGTTGAGCTTGTAAAGCAAATATGGTGAAAACCAAAGCCAAGGATAATACTAGTTTTTTCATAACTCTGTTGGATTTATTTAAGCACTAAAACGGGGTAAAATTAAATTATTATATGAACAAAAGCATACACCATGCCAAAACTTGTGAACAATAAACCTAATAGCGTTTTCAAGCATGAGTATATTTGTTTCCATATTTCAATTGCTAAACCATGATAAAAGTAGGTGTATTTTTTGGAGGCAACTCCCGCGAACGTGAAGTTAGCTTTGCTGGAGGCCGTACAGTATATGACAATCTTGATAAAAACCTGTTTCAAGCCGTTCCCATTTTTGTTGATAGTTTCAATCGGTTTATCGAATTAGATTGGCACCTAATCTATAAAGGTAGCATTAGGGATTTTTACCCTCCGGTTGCATTTATTAAAAACAGCAAACACCCGATACAATTGTATGCCGAAAATGTGAAATCGGCCCACAAAGACAATGGGTTGGCAATGGCAAAAAAACTTGGCAAGGTATTGTCTCATGATGAGCTAAAATCAAAAATTGATATTGCCTTTTTAGCACTGCATGGGCAATTTGGTGAAGATGGCACCATACAAGGCTTGTTGGAATGGCTAAATATCCCCTATACAGGTTCGGGCATATTGCCCTCTGCTTTGGGCATGAATAAACGGGTGCAAAAGCAGTTGATGGCTGCTTCCGGATTTCCGGCTCCAAATACATTTACCATTTCCAAAAAAGCTTGGATGACGCAAAATCGGAAGCAGTTGTTTGCTGAAGCAAAAAAACAATTTGATTCACAGTGCGTGGTAAAACCTGCCAATCAAGGCTCATCGGTTGGCGTAAGTGTGATTGCATTGGATAGCCAATCGGCTTTTGAACAAGCAGTGAACCATGCATTTTTTATCAACCGTATAAAAGCTGCCGAATGGACTAAGGCTGATTATAAAACACGCATCGCATTGCTGCAAAAAATTACTGATGTAAAAGAAGGTATTGGTTTGCCTTGCATACTTAACAATCAAGTTATTTACCACCCCGATGATTTGTATGCTGCATTTGAAAAAGAATTTAAGAAGTCAAAGGAAATTGAACTCGAAGGATACTACAGCGAATCGGAATGTCTGATAGAATCATTTATTGAAGGTCGTGAATTCAGTTGTATTGTTATAAAAAATGATGAAGGCAAAGCCATAGCACTCCCTCCTACCGAAATTGTAAAAGGCAAAGAAGTTTTTGACTACCGCAGCAAATATTTACCCGGCCTTAGCCGCAAAATTACACCAATTGATTTGCCTGAAAAAAATATTGAGGAGATACGCATTGCTTGCCAAAAGCTTTTCACCCTCTTCAACTTTCATGTGTATGCACGTATTGACGGATTTATCAATAAAGATGGAAAGATTTTTTTGAACGATCCAAATACCACATCTGGCATGATGCCGTCTTCTTTCTTTTTTCACCAGGCTGCCGAAATTGGATTAAATCCCTCTCAGTTTTTAACCTATATCATTCGTACCTCGCTTGCTGATCGCATTGCTTCACAAACTACGCATCACCATACAGCTTTGTTGTTACAAAAATTGGATAATGCCATTGACAACCATAAAAAACAAGCAACAAAAAAAATACGTGTAGCTGTGATGATGGGCGGATACAGTACCGAGCGACATATATCGGTTGAAAGTGGCCGAAATATTTATGAAAAACTAGCTTCTTCAACTAAATATGCACCTTTCCCCGTATTGATAACAGGTGACGATAATCACCATGAATTGCATTTGATCCCGATAAACATCATGCTAAAAGACAATGCTGATGATATTAAGGAAAAAGCAATGCGCTATCAAAAATCGACCATCATTGAAAAAATTGCAACTGAATGCAAAGACATTTTGTTGCGCTATGGTAGCAAACATGCCCTGGCCAAACCTCAGAAAATAACCTACAAAGAGTTGAGCAAACTTTGCGATGCAGTCTTTATAGCCTTGCACGGTAGACCCGGTGAGGATGGCACTATACAAAAAGAATTGAATAAACTTCATATTCCATACAACGGCTCCGGTGTAGCAAGTTCGCAGATTACCATCAATAAATTTGAAACAAATAAGTTGCTAAAAAAACATGGCTTCATGGTTGCTGAGCATATGTTGGTATATAAAGATGCATGGAAAAAGAATGAAGCTAAACTGATACAACAAGCCGAAGCCATTGGTTACCCACTTATTGCCAAACCCGCTGATGATGGCTGTAGCAGTGCGGTGAAAAAAATTAAAAACCGTGCTGAACTGATTCATTATGCCTCAGGTGTGTTTCGCTCATCTGATTTAATTGATGCGATGTTGGCAAAAAATCTGCAACTGAAACCTAAGGAAGAGTTTCCAAGAAAAGACTATTTTCTGGTAGAGCAGTTTATTGACAAAGGAAAAGCGAAACATTTTTTGGAAGTAACAGGCGGCATGCTTACCCATTATCGCAAGGGAAAATTGCAATACGAAACCTTTGAGCCCAGCGAAACCTTAGCCGAATCGGAGATATTGAGTTTGGAAGAAAAATTTTTGGCGGGTCAGGGTCAAAACATCACTCCCGCGCGCTATGCAAGAAAACCTGCCGACCAAAAACAGATAAGCAAAGTGGTGCAAGAAAAACTAAAAGAGGCAGCCAAAGTGCTTGGAGTGGAAGGCTATTGCCGCATTGATGCTTTTGTGCGCATATTTAGCAAATCAAAAATAGAAGTTATTTTTATTGAAGTAAATTCATTGCCCGGTATGACACCTGCAACTGCTATTTTTCATCAATGTGCACTTAATAATTATAAACCTTATGAATTTATTGACAGCATCTTGGAATTTGGAAAAGAACGGGCAAGTAAGTAAGGTGCGTTGATTGTTACAATAAGTTGAAATATGTAAAATTATTGCAAGCAAAAAACTTCGTGATTCAAATGACGTTAAGCGAGTATGGAAATTGATAGAAGAAAATTTATAACCTTAACTGGTATGAGTGCAGCCGGTCTGCTTTTGTCATTATGCACCATTGGCTGCAAGAAAGACAATGCTGATACCGATAGCCAACCTGTAGATTTCACGCTTGATTTAAATGCTACGGAAAATGCATCACTAAAAAACAATGGCGGTTCACGTGTGGTTAACAACACCATTGTAGCCCGCACAACTGCCGGAAATTATATAGCTGTAGCATCAAAATGTACGCATCAAGGCACTACTGTAAATTTTGAAGCAAATAACAATCGATTTCGCTGCCCAAATCATGGCGCAGTATTTAGTACTACTGGAGCTGTTGTTAATGGACCGGCATCTGAACCGCTTACCCAATACAAAACAGAATTGAATGGAAACAACCTCAGGATTTTCTCGTAAAATATTTTATCCGATTATCAATTTAATAATTTCTAACCCGCCACCGAAGCCTCGGGATCGAACCGATCACCGATTCTTTTTTAAAATAAAAAAGACCGACAATATATCGGTCTATAATTGTGGAGGATATCGGATTCGAACCGATCACCTCTTCACTGCCAGCGAAGCGCTCTAGCCAAATGAGCTAATCCCCCTTTTTTAAAAATCAGGTGCGAATATAGTGAGATTGCATTATTGCGCAAATTTTAGTGTCAATATTGCAACACCATAAATCAATGTTGCCATAATTACTCCACGTGCTGAATACAAATAATTGAACTTCAAATACAGATAAAACAAACCAAGATTAACCACTGCACACACACTTAATAAAGGTGATAACAATTGCTTACTCATGGATTCGGTAAGGAATTTGAAAAATGGGATATGAGCAAAATTAACTTGGTAAAAAATTAG
>JBIINH010000116.1:0-7299 GCA_044337585.1 Bacteroidia bacterium | reverse complement strand
GGAATGAATCAATGAATAAATGAATAAATGAATAAATGAATAAATGAATAAATGAATAAATGAATAAATGGAATAGAGAGGCGAGAAACACGCCTGTGGCGGCACAAGTTTTTGAAGCGAGACAGATATTTGTTTGTTCAATCTCTTTGCGTTCTTTTAGTCATGTGGCAATAAATACTTTGTGACCTTTGTGGTTAAATAGTCTAATAACTAACCTTGTAATCTTTCAAACCTTTTTAAAATCAAATAAAATGAAATACATCATCATCATCGCCTCTTTGCTGATCGGGGTATCGGCACAGGCACAAATCAACAGCGAAAGCGCTTCACAAAACGAAGTCAAGCCATTTGTTCAGGATTCGGTAGTAAATGTCGATGGCACCGTAACCATTAAAATTCTTACTTCATCGGAATGTGAAATGTGTAAGGATGCATTGGAAAAAGCCATGGCTTACGAAAAAGGTGTGGTATCATCCGAGTTGAATGTAGATACTAAAATCTTCACGGTAACCTACAAGCCTGAAAAAACCAATTCCATAAAAATTAAACGTGCGGTAAATCTTACAGGCTACGATGCGGATAATATGCCGGCCGACCCAAAGGCGTATCAAAACATCCCCACTTGCTGCAAAAAAGGTGCGCACAATTAATTGTTGCTTTTAAATACTTTCGCACCATGATTACCCTTTCCAATTATATCAACGGAGAATTGTGTGCACCCACATCGGACCAATACCTCGATAATTACAACCCGGCAACGGGCGAAGTATATTCACTTTGTCCTGATAGTGACGAGCATGATATTGCTAAGGCATACGATGCGGCACAGGCAGCCTTTTCGGGCTGGAGCAGCACACCTGCCGAAAAGCGTTCGCGCATCATGCAGCGCATTGCCGAAATTATAGAACGTGATATCGACAAATTTGCTGAAGCAGAAACAACTGACCAGGGCAAACCGCTATGGCTTTCCAAAAACGGTGAAATACCCCGTGCCATCAGCAATATGCGCTTTTTCGCAACGGCTATTGAGCATTTTGCCAGCGAAGCACACCCCATGGGTGATCACGCCATCAACTATACGTTGCGCACACCTATTGGTGTGGTGGGCTGCATCAGTCCGTGGAATTTGCCGTTGTATCTTTTTACATGGAAAATAGCACCTGCCATGGCAGCGGGCAATTGTGTGGTGGCAAAACCTTCAGAGATTACTCCTTACACGGCATATCTTTTTTCGCAAGCTTGCATTGAAGCAGGCTTACCCAAAGGCGTGCTCAATATTGTGCATGGACTTGGGCCAAAAGTTGGCTCAGCCATGACCATACATCCTGGCATCAAAGCCATTTCATTTACCGGAGGTACAAAAACCGGTGCCGAAATAGCCCGTGTAGCAGCTCCCATGTTCAAAAAACTGTCGCTTGAATTGGGCGGTAAAAATCCCAATATCATTTTTGCCGATTGTGATTTTGACAAGATGCTGGATGAAACCGTGCGTTCATCTTTCCTCAATCAGGGCGAGATATGCCTTTGTGGTTCACGTATTTTTGTTGAGCGCCCTTTGTATGAAAAGTTCAAAAATGCTTTTGTAGAGAAAGTGAAAAAAGAATTGGTAGTGGGCGACCCGATGGATCCCAAAACCAAAACTGGTGCCATTGCATCCAAGATGCATTTCGAAAAAGTGATGAGCTATATTGAACTCGCCAAACAGGAGGGAGGCACCATATTGTGCGGAGGTCATTCAGTGAAACTGGAAGGAAAACATGCAGGTGGCTGGTATATTGCACCAACGATTATTGAAGGACTGGCCTATGATTGCCGCACACAAATGGAAGAAATTTTTGGGCCTGTGGTTACCATCACACCATTTGATACCGAAGAAGAAGCATTGATGATGGCCAATGCAACTGAATATGGGCTTGCATCGGTATTGTGGACAGAAAACCTTACCCGCGCTCACCGCATGGCCGGATTGATACGTGCAGGTATAGTATGGATAAATTGCTGGCTGCTGCGCGATTTACGCACTCCTTTTGGTGGCGTAAAAAGCAGCGGAGTGGGTCGCGAAGGTGGGCTCGAAGCATTGAGATTTTTTACCGAACCCAAAAACGTTTGTATAAAATTATAAAATGCAACTTACCGTATTTTTAACTGTTGGCTTCAAACATCATTCTCACTTTTTATTTTTATGTGTTTAGAGTAAAAGAACACTTAGTTTGCTTTTTTCTATATAAAACACACATGCTAAATTGTATTATGCTTCAAGAAAATACAATAATGTTTAAATAGAACAAATTTTATACTGATAATATTAACTATTGGCTCATCAACGAAAAGGTGTTGGTTTATAAATATTAACACATTGATTATGTATGGCATAACAATATACACACAACAAAAAATCAGAAACATTTGTATAATAGCTATTCGATACTATTTTTGCACCCTCGTTAACAAAATTGTTAACACGATTCTGTAGCTCAGCTGGTAGAGCATTACACTTTTAATGTAGGGGTCCTGGGTTCGAATCCCAGCGGAATCACAAAAAAAAGCTGTCAATTTTGACAGCTTTTTTTATGCGGTATCAATACGTTTAGTTTATCTGCTATTTTTTAGGTGCAAATCCATATAATCGGTAACTTTCTGCATAAGGTGCACTCGGTCTTTGCCCAACACGTTGTGTTTGTGACCCGGATAAACAAAATAGTCAACTTGTACGCCTTCATCTACACATTGTTTGATATAGTTTAGGGAGTGTTGCCAAACAACCACATCATCATCAGTACCATGAATAATCATCATTTTTCCTTTAAGATTCTTAACGTATTTTAACGTATTTGCATCGTCATATCCTGCTGCGTTTTGCGTAGGATTGTCCATATACCTTTCAGTATACATTATTTCATAAAGTCGCCAATCAGTAACGGGTCCTCCGGCAACACCGGCTTTAAACAGCTCTGTGCGAGTCATCATATTAATGGTCATAAAACCTCCAAAACTCCAACCAAAAACTCCCATTTTTGAAGTGTCGGCATAGCGTAAACCTTGAATGTATTGCACGCCCATCATTTGGTCAAACAATTCGGTTTTGCCCAAATTGCCAAAGGTTGCTTGCTCAAACTCTAAACCGCGGTTTGCAGAGCCTCTGTTGTCAACCGTAAATACCAAATAGCCCTGTTGTGCCATGTAATAAAGCCACATATCGGCACCTCCTAGATAAGAGTTAGTAACCATTTGCGCATGCGGTCCTCCATATAAATAAACCAATACGGGATATTTCTTTGATGAATCAATTTTATGCGGATAAATCATGCGACAGTTTAAATCCGTTTTGCCATCTGCAGCTTTTATGGAAAACAATTTGATGTCACACTTTTGATAGGTAAGTAATGGGTTTTCAGATTTTTGTAGCACGCGTAATTCTTTGCCTTCGCTAGTGATGATTGCTGTATTGCGGGGTACCGTTGTACTGGTATAAGCGTCTAAAAAGTATTTTCCATTATCACTCATCAATACCGTGTGGGTTCCTGGAGTAGAGATGAAAGCTTGCATTTTTCCGGTTTTAATTTCCACCCAATAGCAATGGCGATCAAGTCCGTTATTTGCGGTAGCCATAAAATATAACTTTTCACCTTTTTCATCAAAACCGATGATTTCTTTTACATCAAAATTGCCTTTTGTTAATTGTGTTTCTAACTCGCCTGAATAACGATACAAGTAAAGGTGATTGAATCCATCACGCTCACTTTGCCATATAAAACGGCTGCGGTCATTTTTTACAAACAGCACGGGATTTTCAGGCTCTACATATTTGCTGTTTTCTTCTGAGAAAACTGTTTTTACAAATCCTCCTGTTTTGGCATCATAGCGGTTAAGTTGCATATAATTTTGGTCGCGGTTTACCAAAGCTACATAAAGGTGTTCCTCATCAGGACTGAAACTTATATTGGTGATATATTGGTCAGCCTCACCTTTAATCATTACGGGATAGGTAAGTTTATTTTCAAGGTTATAGATATACACATAAACAGTATGGCTAGGCGCCCCGGCCATTGGGTATTTGATATTTTCTGTTTTTGCCGGAACGGAACCAATTTTTAGTAAAGGATAATCGGTTACATTTTGTTGTAACTGTTTATAAAAGGCCAACTTTTTGCCACTTGGCGACCAAAATAATCCTTTATTGATTCCAAATTCGTTTCGGTGTACAGCTTTCCCATTTTCTGTTGTATAACTGCCATCTAACGTTAAGAAAAAAGTTTTTGTTGCACCAACCACGCCATCATGTGTTGAGGATTTGCCATTTACATATTCATTATACGAATCAGGATTAAATAGCACCACATTATTGTTCATGACAAATGCGATATTTCCGGAAGGTTGATCAATCTCAGCATTTTCGGCATTTACAGGAAGCCTATTTACGACTTCAATCTTATTCATACTTATCGTATATTGGAAATATACATTAGAATACAAGAAACGAAACTTGTCTTTATCAATAAACTTCATGAATGGAAATCTTTCGAACTTAGCTAATTCTAGTCCGGTTGATTGAACCATTTCATTCAATTTGGCAACACGTAATATTGTATCCGTTTTGTTTGTTTCGGCTTCGTGAAATACGATACATTCTTTTCCAGCACTTTTTGCAACCCACCATAGGGTAGTAGTAGCGGGAATAAATGCAACCTGCGATAAGCGTTCAGGAGCTAGTGTGGTGCGTTGGCGCAATACGGCATCTTCAACAGTTAGTCTCTTTTGTTGGGCAAATGTTGAGGTTGCAGTAGCACCGATGAATAGCAATAGTGCCAGTTTTTTATTTATCATATATGGTTTCATTATCATTTTTGTATGGCAAGTATACTAACTTTTAGCATACACCTCAATACCGATTATGTATGTCGTAGATAAAATTAGTTGAACGTGTAATGCAATATTGCGTTATTGCCAGAATGAATAATGCAACACAAACGTTTGATGTGATAATATGCGGAGCAGGACCTTCAGGCAGCACAGCGGCATTGTGTTTAAAAGACTCAGGACTAAAAATTGCACTTATTGATAAGGCTGTTTTTCCGAGAGATAAAATTTGTGGCGATTCTGTTAGTTCTGTTAATAAACATATTTTCAGACAAATAAATCCCGAATTAGAAAAGGAACTCTTAGCCTTTGCTCCTAAATCAAATATCACATGTGCCATCATGCACAGCCCCGATTTTAATACCTTAAAAGTGGGATTTAAAAAAGTGGGACATTGTATTAGAAGAAAAGATTTTGACAATTGGTTATTTCAAAAAGCACTAACCAACAAAAATGTTACTACATTCTTAGGTACAGGAGTAGCAACTGTTCAAAAAGTCAATCAAATTGTCAATATTACATTAACAAATGGCATTGTTTTGTCTGCGCCTATAGTGCTCGGATGTGATGGAGCACACTCAGTGGTGGCAAAACAGCTTGCAGGATTTAAGGTAGACAGAAAACACTACTCAGGTGCGTTGAGGCAATATTATCGAAATGTGAAAGGAGTATCAGGTGATGCACTGGAAGTGTATTTTTTAAAAGGTTATTTGCCAGGCTATTTTTGGATTTTTCCGCTACACAATAATGAAGTAAATGTTGGTTTTGGAATGCTAAGCGACACCATAGCCAAACGAAAGATAGATCTAAAAAAAGCCATGCATCAAATTATTCACCAAATACCACAAGTCGCAGATCGATTTGCAGAAGCTATTCCATTAGAAGAGCCAAAAGGTTTCGGTTTGCCTTTGGGTTCTAAAAAATATGCTTTGTCGGGTGATGGTTTTTTATTGTGCGGAGATGCTGCTTCACTTATTGACCCATTTAGTGGTGAAGGTATAGAAACCGCAATTGAAAGCGGGAAATTTGCCGCAGAACAAGTTATAACCAGTTTTCGAAAAAATAATTTCACTGCCAATGAGTTGGCTAATTATGACAAGAAAGTGTATAACAAAATGTGGCCGTTATTTAGAAATCATTTCTATTTACAGAAATTACTTGGCGATAGGGTAGGGTTAATCAATACCCTTGTTGGCATTGGCAATATTCCTTGGATAAACAATAAAATCACTAAGTTGTTCTATTAAATCAACATATCGAATTATGACATTTAGAATATACACCAAAACCGGAGACAAAGGCGAAACTTCATTAATAGGAGGAGTTCGCGTTCCCAAACACCATTTACGTATTGAATCATATGGAACAGTAGATGAATTGAATTCCTATATCGGATTGATTTCAGATGAATTGAAAGACAAAAAAACCTATGCTTTGTTGTTTGAAATTCAAGACCGTTTATTCACTGTAGGTTCAGTATTGGCAAGCGACCCAGAAAAGTCAAAAATGAAAATTCCAGATTTGCACGAGTCTGATATCACATTGCTTGAAAATGAAATTGATAAAATGGATGATGAATTGCCTCAACTCAAAAATTTTATACTTCCTGGTGGGCATGTAGCCGCTTCACATATTCACATAGCACGCTGTGTTTGCCGCAGGGCTGAGCGTATCGTTGTCCATCTTTCATCAGAGTCTGAAGTACCCGAAATGGTTGTTCGTTATTTGAATAGGCTTAGTGATTATTTGTTCACGTTAGCACGATTTGTGGTACATCAATCAGGTAGTGAAGAAATTAATTGGAGACCTCGTATTTAGTGAATCGCAGTATTTACATAGTTATTTTTTTCTTGATGTTGAATCAATTATCGATTGCACAAGAAAAAGATAATATTGTAAAACGTTATAAAGCAAAACTAAAAGACACTACAGAAAACCCGGGTTTTCTTTTTTATCCAACCATTGCCTTTTCACCTGAAACTAAATGGGAAGTAGGGGTAGTAAACTTAATACTCTTTTATGCGAATAATGACAACCGTAACAGGTTAAGTGAAGCAAATGTATTTGCATTTTATACACAAGAATCGCAATATGGAATTTGGGCTGAACAAAGCATCTATACCAATAAAGATAAATGGTTTATACAAGGTAAGTTAAGGTATCAGTATTTTCCGTTGTTGTATTACGGCATAGGACCAGATACCAAAGATGACCCATCCATTATCAATTCAGATGCACTCATTATACATCAGCGTGCCCTAAGGTCAATAGCTAAGAATTTTTTCGTTGGGCCTATGGTTGATCTTTATAAAATGTATAATGTAAGCATTGACTATTCAGAAACCAATGCAACGAAGCCAATAGGTGGAGACGGCTCACTTTCCGTTGGCCTCGGGCTTTCGGCAACTTATAATTCAAGGCAGAATCCGTTAAATTCAAAAA
>JBIINH010000115.1:0-7303 GCA_044337585.1 Bacteroidia bacterium | reverse complement strand
TTTCCTTTTTGCGGCAGCTGAATGCCCACTATCATGTTAGATACATTTGCTTCGTTGCTTTCTTTCAGGTAACTTATTTTCCATCCATAAGGTGCCGAAACAAGCAGGTTGCAGGTAACAGAGTCGTGGTTGGCAGTAAGGTTTACTTGAAACGATTTTGCTTTATTGTTATTGAATATAAGTACCTCGTTTGATGCGGCTATAGAAATAGGCGGTGTGACTATAGATGGCCTGTAAAGTTCTCCATTATCAGGCTCCACCCAGCGATACTGAATATTTCTATACAATCGTATTGGAATATCATCTATAACCACTGTGATACTTGCTTTATCCGGGAAATAATTATTTTCAGGCATGCCAATTTGTATAAGTGGAACATCAAAGCGACCTTCATTTGTCTTTTCATTGGCCAGCCAATATAATTCGCCAATGCTCTTATCAGTAGGTATGGTAAGGCTTCTTGAAAACGAGTAAGCTTTGTTTCTTTCCAGCTTAAGTGAAGTGGTGGAATCGCTACCATTACTATACCTGATTTGTGTAAGTGTAGCTAAATTGGTTAGCCGCGAAAATACCGAAAGGGTTACATTTTGCTTGTCGCCTGCAGCGGTATTGCTTGCCTGACTGGTTGCATCAAAAACGATCCCGGCAGCAGCTGCAATGATTTCATCCAGCAATTGCAATTTGTTTTTCTGATAAAAAAATTGCTTATCGGCTTGCTGAATAATCGGAGTTATATCATTTTTTTTACTTTTTACAGTTTGTTGAATGATGTATTGCTCAAAAGGCTGCGAAAGCATATTCCGCAATTGGAGCAATTCAGGCAAAGATGCATCGGGATTTTGTGTCTTAAACTGATCAATGATTTTCTGTATATGCTTGCCTGTGGATTCGTTCCCTTTCACCCGTTTCCACGAAAAATCTATCCCTTGAAAAATATCTTTCAATCCGGCAGTATCGCCTTTAATGGGTTTAAAATATTCAAAATATTCACCACGTTGTTTGGCACTGCCAAAGCCTTGACTCTTGTGCATGCTTCGGCTTTCAGCTGCAATTTCGCCATAGCTTTTTCCAAGTAAAGGATTGTATCCACCTACATCAAGTTTTAGGTAAGCACTCATATCCGCATTGGGGTTTTGAAACCGTGTGCTTACATTCCAGAACAGCCTGCATGGTTGCCACACATCTACAAATTGCAATTGTTCCGGAAAACGATTAGGGTCTCCGGCTGCATCAAAAGCTTCTTCAGCTAAGATGGCTGATGCGGTGTGGTGTCCGTGTCCGCCACTTCCATCGGTAGCAAAGCGGGTGATGATGATATCGGGTCTGAATGTGCGGATAATCCAAACCATATCGCTGAGGATGGAATCTTTGTTCCATTTTTGCAAAGTTTCTTCGGGCGATTTGCTGAAACCGAAATCATAGGCACGAGTAAAAAACTGTTCGCCACCATCAATTCTGCGTGCGGCTAACAATTCTTGTGTACGAATTACACCCAGATCAATACCTTGCTCGGGGCCAATCAGGTTTTGACCACCATCACCACGTGTGATACTTAAATAGCCGGTTCGCAGGCATTTTTCGTTGGCTAAATGGGCAATCAATCTTGTGTTTTCATCATCGGGGTGAGCAGCTATGTATAATACAGAACCTACTGTATTTAGCTTTTTTAGCTGCAACAATATTTCACTCGAGGTGAAGGAGCGGGGAGCTTGCGAGTATCCAATTAGTGGAAGAAAGATTAACAATCCAATGGATAAAAATAAATTTTGCTTCATAATTTCTAATATACGTTTTTACATCACAATTAATTACAAATTATATATTTTCGTAGGTATTAATAACTAAAGATGAGAAAACAATACATTTTATTTTTGCTGCTTTTTCATGTTGTTTATCTTAATGCACAGAATATACCGCCCCTAGGTGCACGCTGGTGTTATTGGAAATTGCACCAAACGGGTAATCTCTATTTGTCTGAATCGGTTAGAATAGAAACAGAGAAAGACACCACTATAGGAAGTGATGTGTATCGAAAACTTAATGCCTATTCTGTAGATAAATTAGGAAATGAAGCATATCTGACTACCTATCTGCTGCATGACAGCTCGGGTTATGTATATTATATACGCAACAATGAGCGCGGATTACTTTTTAATTTTAATGCTCAGCTTAACGACTCTGTTGAAGTGAGTATTTACAGTGACAAAAGCAGCCCAATGATAAAACAAAAGGTTAAAGTAACAGGAATAAATACCGACACGTTAGGACTGAAAACATTTACACTAAATAACACAGGCTTTGGTATAACTCAACGAATCATCAATAGGGTGTATGTAGGTGATTTTTTGCCTTTGCAGGTACCACTTGCACTTGATGGTTCATCTATTTTGCGAACTTATACGGATGGAACTATCACTACAGGAGATACTACACAACCTTGCGCAGTTTCTTCCTATATCTCTTTTTTTGGAACCACCGCCCAATGGTATTATTCATTGTGGAGAGCCGACTCACTGCAAGCAGGATATTTTTACCGAGTACTCGCACAGGGAGATACCACACTGTCAGGTAAAATATGTAAGGTGGTAAAGGTATTTGACAGCTACGGACAGCCTGTATCCGGTGCACATTTTTACATGTATGAGCAGGCAAAAAAAGTGTTTATTTGGAAAGAAAATCAATTCAGACTTATATATAATTTTGATGCCAAAATTGGAGATACGATAACGGCTGCAATAATTTACCATCCCTCGTTGCGTGTTTTTGAAACACATACCAATCCGGGTATTTCGGAAGTGCGTTACATTGTAAAACATAAACGAATGGTTGATTACCGTATTCACTGGGATATTGAGTACTTAGACAGTGGATGGAGATTTTCCGATGCCATTGTGGAAGGTATCGGATCTATGTTTGGTTTTTTTGGAGGCTCCTACACATCTACTTCCGTAGGCTTAGCTGGTAATTTACGCTGCTACTTTAATGTTTCACATGGAGTAAATTATGGAAATTCTTCTCAATGCGATAAAATTTTATCTGTAGATGAAATTTCGCGTTATCAGCACTTAAAATTGTACCCTAATCCAACATTTGATAAAGTTTCGCTACCCGAAAATTTTGTCAATAGTGAATTTGAAGTTTACTCAACCACCGGAAAAATGATTTTGAATGGCATATTACCAAATACGGTATCTATAGATTTATCATTACTCCCATCAGGCATCTATTTTATTCGATTGACTCAAACCAATCAGCATGCGGTGGTAGTAAAAGAGTAGGTAACTTTAATTAGTGCTGAATAATTATTTTATTGATATCCTGGTGGCTTTCTGTAAACCATTTTACGAAATAAACACCCGCAGGCCAGGTAGAGCAATCAACAACTGAGCAGTTTTCCGCATGTTGGTTTTCATACATGACTCTGCCCGTTATATCAGTTATGGTGATGGATTGCATATCTTTTGATGCAATGGTAAACTGTTCATTTGCAGGAATGGGATATACCTGAATTATAGAGGTTTTATCTCCGGTATTTTTCTTAAGCCCCAATGGAAACGGATATGGCGTACCCCAGGTTCCGGTACTGTTGCTATAGTATATCAAGTTTCGTTCGAATTCAAAACCAACTTCTGATAGGTCATAAAACGTATTACCTTTATAGTATGCACCACCTAGATTTTTCAGATAAAAGTATGTAACCGAAGGAATAGGCGCATCGGGCACCATTTCATAACAGGAATCATGATATGAGCGCATCACAAAATGTTTTGGAAATACTTCAAGTGCCGCAATATTATTTGCATACGTATTGTAGTAAAACATAGATGCTAATCCAGCACTCGCGTCCAAAGATGTATCAAAAATAAGTGTACCCGGTATGATATCCCATGGGTTACTTTTCTTGGAAACCACTTCGGTATCTATTGTGAATTCAGTCCATTCATGATAGTTGTAATAATTTGCAGCAATGGCTTCTTTAGATTTAAAGGTTTCGTTTTTTATGAGGTAGATAATCGAGTCCGGATTTTCTATTTTAGTCATCACCTCTTGAATAGAAATTGAAAAATCGTTGGTGGTTCTGTCCAACGAACCTATGCGGTATTTTTTCTCTACGCTTCTGTGCTCTATATGGCGGATGTCGCCCACCTGGTATGTGCCACATTCTTGGTATGTCAATGGCTTTATTGGGTTTTCAGGCAATTGGCTGTTTCCTGCAAGTTGTAAGGTCCCGGTTTTTTCCCAATCTCGAAATCTGTATATATTCCACTCGCCCTGTTGGTTTTCAAGGCCGCGTATAACAGGAGTTCGTATAAGTCCGTAGTTTTTACTCAGAATGAGGCTATCATAATAAGTAGCCATAGGTTCAGTTAACACATAATAAATACGCACTGAATCTGTAGTTCCAAAAATATCCATTGTGTTTTGTGCAGCATACACAATATGCAATTCAGTTTGTGTAGCAGATAAAACCAAGCTCACAACTGTATCACCAAAAGAAGGCTCAAATGAAAAATAAATGGGAGTTCCATGGTAGGTAAATAACATAGCACCACTGGAATCAATCAACTGATAATTACCAAAAGGGCTTGAAGTGAAATCGAATCCATATTCACATTTTCCCATACCGTTTTGAAAATATTTGTTAAAGTAATAACGCGTTTCATTTTGCAGTTGCTGGCTGTCGGTGATATACATACCAAACGCCCTGTTTGGCGGTGTTGCAACCACTGAAGTATCCAATGAGTAATAATTCACTTGCCCGGGATGAATGGGCCACCAATCATATTGGGCTTTGCATAAGATGCTTGTAAGCATCAGTATACATAAATAAGCCATTTTTTGTATCGGTGTTTTCATATTCGAATGTAAGGAGATTTTTTAATTTTAAGAATTAACTTTAAATAGAATTACCGTCTAGTTTCTCGTGTATCTTATATAAAATCTTACATCCATTACCAACTCACACCTGACTCCTAAAGTTCACCAACCATTGGTTGGGTGCGACCCAACGCTCTGTCTTACTTCTCAAGCTTGTCACACCAAGGGCGTGATCTCAAGTCTCACATCTCAAGTCTTACAACTTCACAAACGTTTTCATCACCTGTTCATCTGCCATCTGTATTTGGTAATAATACAATCCGGCTGTTAGGTGTTGTGTATTGATTTGAATTTCGTGGGTACCTGCCGAATAATTTGCTTCGCTTAATATGTGCAATTGCTTGCCTGTTTGGTCAAAGAGCCTTACACGTATTAAACCGCCTTTCGTTGCAAATTGTATGTGTGTAAAATCCATACATGGGTTTGGATAGCACGTTACACTTTGTGCATTTATACCATGTATGGCATTGGTTAATCCTGTAGGGTTTACAAAATTTAACAATGGAAAATCTTTTAGCATGGTTGACTCTAGTTCTTCATCTGTTACGCCAAACCAATTTTTTAGCACAGTTGAATAGACGGATCTAAAATCGTATTGCATAGGAATATTGTCATCAACCGTTGGATTGTTTGGAATGGTTGGGTTGTTACCTATAATTCCACCTGATACGGACTCGCCAAAAATAAACAAAGGAGCAGCAGCACCGTGGTCGGTACCCAAACTTGCATTGGCAATAATTCTGCGGCCAAACTCTGAAAAAGTCATTCCCAAAACCCGATCACTTACACCCAGTTTTTTGATATCGTCTTGAAAGGCATGCACGGCATCCGACATTTTTTGCAACAATGTAGCATGCACACCCGTATCAGATGCACCACTAACAACCTGCCCTGCATGTGTATCAAATCCGTTTAGGCTTACCATATACACCTGTGTGCTTAAACCACCTGCAATCAGTTGGGCAACAATTTTTAACTGATCGGCCAATTCGTTTACACCCGCAGCCGGATATAGTGTTGACATATTGGATGCTTTTTCAGCGGCTGCTTTAATAACGGCTGAATATTCTTGGGTTTGTTGTGCTACAAGTCTTACAAAAGTAAGTTCGTGGCCGGCAGGTGTGCTGGGTGCAGGGTCAACGGTGCCTGTAACAAATTGGTAGAATGAAGTAGGATCACTGATGCTCATTCCCAATGAATGGGTATCGCCTTGCAGTGCAGGAGAAATCATGTATCCGATTTGTATCGCAGGCGGATCAGGATAGTTTTCGTTGGGATAATCTGTAGGGAAGCCTGGGAATTGTGTATCGAGATAACGGCCCATCCAACCTGTTTTTAAATGTTCGTCTGAATCAGATGCAGTTAGCCAAATATCGGTTGACCTAAAATGAGAGTAATCAGGATTGGGATAGCCTACACTTTGAACAATAGAAATTTTCCCATCATTATACATATTGCGCATATTGCCCATTGCAGGATGAAATCCGGTTGCAGGAGTACCTGATAATGATAATACTTTGTTTTCCTGAATGGCAACGCCACTTCGCACCGCCATTAAATTGCTGTATTGATCGAGTGGAATGACAGTGTTAATGCCATCATTTCCTCCGCTAAGCTGAATCAATACCAACACCCGGTCTTTATGTGCAGCTTTACTTAAAAAATTCATGAAAGGTCCTTGTGCCAATGCTTTTACTCCAAATCCATTCATCACAATTGGAGCAGCACTTGTTGCTAAAAGTTTTTGTATAAAATCACGTCTTTTCATATTCATTTTCTAATTAAGAAAGTTGATATTCTGCAAGTCCGAAAAAGTGTTTGAGCAATGCTTGCAAACGTATTTCTACACCGTTTTTTGCAATAGGGTCTGAAGGATTATTTTTATATGTATTCCAAGCATCAGTCCAGTAGTGGTCACTTGTTTGGCCTGATAGTAGGATGGAAGTCTTAATTGCGTTTTTGCTGGTTGTAGAAATATCAACAGGGTAACCTAATTTGGTGATGTCATTGATCAATGTATTTGGATTTGAGGGGTCAGAAAGTCTTTCGGCAAATGCAATCACATTGTATTTTAAATTAAAACCGAACCGATTAAACCCAACATAAATCATTAAATCGTTAAATAAGTTCCTTTTGGGTAACGAGTCAGAATTAATCCAAAGCTCATAGTACTGTGGGTCTTGGTGGAAGGCAGGCCAGCCTGCAACATTTGGAGGGTCGCAGAGGTCTTGTCCTGTTAAAATACCAAACTGTTGAATAAATTGCCAATGTCCATACTGTTGCTGTGTGTTAGTGGCTGATGGAAATGTTAAACCCATTAACCTGCTTGAGCCAATTAACTGGTCCATTGGTTGCTTAATTAAGCATCCCATATTCAACGGGTCAAAAAAATGTTCACTTTTCAATAATTTTTCCATCAATTTCT
>JBIINH010000114.1:0-7370 GCA_044337585.1 Bacteroidia bacterium | reverse complement strand
ATTGCAACTCCTTCATTTGTTTTAAAATATAGCCTCCACATCGCATCTGACTCACCTTCATTAATATGCCAACAATTAACTATGAAAGCTCTTCTAAATTTCCGGTGAACATCTCCAATGCTATTACTTTCTTTTACTGCTTGATCTAGTATTTTAATTTCATTTCGTTGAGCAGCCATCTCTCCCCGCTCCCGCGCGAATCTGTCGCGTGGTGTTTATCTACAAACTACCCAATTATTTACACATACTGCAACATACGAAATAAATAAATAACACATAATCAATACTATAAACATAATTTAATTTGACAAATACGGAATCTGATTCCGTATTTGTCAAATTTGTATAGCTTTGCAATATGATACAACGCAGAGCTGCAAACAAGATTAAACAACTGGCACGGAAGTTTCCGGCTGTGGGTTTATTAGGTCCCAGGCAGTCGGGTAAAACCACATTGGCCAAAAAACTGTTTCCAAAAAAGCCCTATATCAGTTTCGAGAACCAGGACAATGTGTTGCTGGCAACCAAAGATCCGCGTGCGTTTTTGGGGCAGTATAAAAACGGAGCCATATTTGATGAAATACAACGCGTGCCCCAATTGCTTTCCTACATGCAGGGTGTGATTGATGCACAACCCAATAAGGTGGGTTTATTTATCATTACCGGTTCGCAAAACCTGCTGCTGCTCGAAAGTATTTCGCAAACGTTGGCCGGCAGAATTGCATTTATTCACCTGCTGCCTTTTAGCTTCACCGAACTGGAAGGAAGCAAATACGGTAAACAAAGCCTGAACAAACTGATACTGAATGGAGGTTATCCGCGCCTGTATGACAAGAGAATAAATCCGGTTGATTATTACCCCAACTACTTACTTACGTATGTAGAAAGAGACGTGAGGCAGATTAAGAATATTTCGAATCTGGCCTTGTTTCAGCGTTTTCTGAAAGTGTGTGCATCGCGGGTGGGGCAGGAGGTAAACTACACATCCATTGGAAACGATACGGGTGTGGATCAAAAAACCATCATGAGTTGGTTTGGCATATTGGAAGCAAGTTTTATCGCTTTCAGGTTGCAGCCATTTTATAAGAACCTTGGTAAGCGACTCACCCAAATGCCCAAGCTGTATTTTTATGATACCGGTTTGTGTTGTTCGTTGCTGGAACTTGAAACCGAATCGCATGTAAATACACATCCACTTCGGGGAGCTTTATTCGAAAACCTGATTATTCTGGAATTGCTGAAGGCAAGGTATAACAATGGACAACGTGGCAACCTGTTCTATTGGCGTGACAGAACCGGAAATGAAATAGATGTGCTGATAGATCAATCTTCGCAGGTAATACCTGTTGAGATTAAAACAGCTTCCACATTTAATACCGATTATGTGAAGGGTATCAACTATTGGAAAAAAGTTAACCCTGACACAAAGAAGGCATTTGTTATATATACCGGAAAATCAGCCTTTCTGGACTCCTCGCAAATTTTGAACTGGAAGGATTTAGGCGTTATAAAGAACTAAATATTGTTTTTTAATAATTGACAAATACGGAATCTGATTCCGTATTTGTCAATTATTATTCTGTGGTATCAGCCCCTGCTGTAAGTGGGAACAAATGCGCCAAGTACAATAGATGTAAAACAATTGAAGGAGTTGAAAATTGATTGGAACATTAATAGCACACGGACGAAACGACCGCGTGAACGGAGTTTTAGACAACGCAGATTCAAATAAATATAGTACCAATAATTATTATGTTTGTATCATCCAACATAAGCTACACCATATTTTAAAGCTATCTAATTTAAATACATCATGAAAATAATTATCGTATTTATACTTTCATTATTACTATTTGGATTTACATATCAGGTCACAACCAATAAAGCTGAGGAAGCTCCAAATTATGCTACTTTAATAATACTAAATTACTCGTGGGGTAAAGCCGATGTGTTCATAGTATATGACGACAGTACTTCGGTTGATCTTGTTAAACAGATGAATATAAATATAAGAGGCTCTGTGTTTGAGGCTAAAAATTTTAAACAAGTTTCAAGTATCTTAAAAATGATGAATAAAAAAGGATATAAAGTTATTTCGCATGCAATTTCAGAAGATGAATATGATGCTCGAATTTCTTACTTATTTCAGAAATAATGCTAGATTTTACTATTTATTCAATGTTTAGTATATAAAATTCGCACGAATTACATGTGCTATAGTGGTAAAATCTGTTTGGATACAAAATTTATATTTTTCTTTCTTACTAGTTTGTAAGGCTATTTCATCTTTTTCTTTTTGCCTTAGCATAGTATTCTTTCTTAAGCATTTAGCTGTGCCCTTTTATAGAATAATCGGAAACTAAGTAAGTCATTGTAACACTCCAATTGCCCTAATTCAATGACATTTCTACCTTCGTAAGAATAAAATAATGTTATAAATCAATCATTACAAGGTTATTTGCCTGAAATGACCTACTTTTGCGCCTCATTTTTTTTATTACATGCAGAATATCAGAAACATTGCAATTATTGCCCACGTTGACCACGGGAAGACCACACTGGTTGATAAGATCATTCACCAAACACAGCTTTTTCGTGCCAATCAGGAAACAGGCGACCTTATTTTAGATAATAATGACTTAGAGCGTGAGCGTGGTATCACCATTTTGGCCAAAAACATTTCGGTACAGTACAAAGGCGTAAAAATCAACATCATTGATACTCCTGGTCACGCGGATTTTGGTGGCGAAGTAGAACGTGTTTTAAATATGGCTGATGGCGTATTGCTATTGGTTGATGCTTTTGAAGGCCCAATGCCCCAAACCCGTTTTGTATTGCAAAAAGCATTGGCTTTAGGTAAAAAACCTATCGTGGTTATAAATAAAGTAGATAAACCAAATTGTCGTCCTGATGAAATACATGACCAAGTTTTTGATTTGTTCTACAATTTAGATGCTACCGAAGCGCAATTAGATTTTCATACCATTTACGGCAGTTCGAAACAAGGTTGGATGGGCCCGGATTGGAAAACTCCGACCGAGGATTTCACCGCATTATTGGATGATATTATTTCACAAATTCCACCTCCACATGTTGAAGAAGGAAGCTTGCAAATGCAAATTACTTCATTGGATTATTCGTCATTTACAGGTCGTATTGCCATCGGCCGCATTTTGCGTGGAAACATCAAAGTTAATCAACCGATTAGTTTGGTAAAACGTGATGGATCTATACAAAAGTCACGCGTGAAAGAACTTTATACATTTGAAGGTTTAGGAAAAATAAAAGTTGAGCAAGCAGTTGCTGGAGATATATGTGCAGTAATGGGTATTGAAGGCTTTGAGATAGGTGATACAATTGCTGATTTTGATAATCCTGAAGGGCTAACTCCAATCAATATTGACGAGCCAACAATGAATATGCTTTTCTGCATCAACAACTCACCATTTTTTGGTAAAGAAGGCAAGTTCGTAACCTCACGCCATTTACGTGATCGCTTGTTTAAAGAGCTAGAGAAAAACTTGGCACTACGTGTAGAAGAAACAGATGCTGCCGACTCATACCTGGTTTTTGGTCGAGGTATTTTGCACTTATCTGTATTGATTGAAACCATGAGACGCGAAGGATATGAATTACAGGTTGGCCAACCACAAGTTATTGTAAAAGAAATTGATGGAGTAAAATGTGAGCCAATTGAAATTCTAACGGTAGATGTTCCGCAAGAAGTATCAGGAAAAGTAATTGAATTGGTTAGTCAGCGCAAAGGAGATATGTTGATAATGGAACCTAAAGGTGATTTGATACACTTGGAGTTTGAAATTCCATCTCGTGGGATTATCGGTTTGCGAAACAATGTATTGACTGCTACTGCAGGAGAAGCCATTATGGCACACCGCTTCAAGGCATTTGAGCCGTGGAAAGGAAGTATCCCAAGCCGTTTAGCAGGTGTGATGATAAGTGGCGAGCAAGGCACTGCCATTGCATATTCTATTGACAAATTGCAAGACCGTGGAAGTTTCTTTGTAGAAGCCGGAGATGAAATTTATATGGGACAAATCATAGGGGAGAATAACCGCGGAGATGATTTGGTGGTGAATATTACCAAAGAGAAAAAACTAACCAATATGCGTGCATCGGGTTCGGATGAAAAAACGCGTATCGCACCAAAAATCAATATGAGTTTAGAAGAATGTATGGAATATATACAAGGAGACGAGTATGTTGAAATCACACCACAATCTCTTCGTTTGCGTAAAATACATTTAGATGAGAATGATCGTAAGCGTGCAAAAAACGCTTCGATGTCTTAAGCAAATAATAAGCTCAGGAATTCCTCCAATTTACCGAACTGCACCAAATGGATTTTACTGTTTGGTGCAGTTTTTATTTTATTGAATTTAGAAAGATAAACGGTAGTAAATCCAAGCTTCTCCGCTTCGCTGATGCGTTGTTCAATGCGGCTCACGGCACGTACTTCGCCACTCAGGCCCACTTCGCCAATAAAGGCAATTTTCGAATCGATGGCCACATTTTCAAAACTTGAAACAATAGCTGCCACAATACCCAAATCAATTCCCGGATCTTCTACACGCAAACCGCCCGCTATATTTACAAATACATCTTGCATGCCCATACGTAAACCACATTTTTTTTCTAATATAGCAAGTAACATATTTAGCCTTTTGGTATCGTAGCCATTGGAGTTTCGTTGAGGTGTACCATACACTGCAGAGCTAACTAAGGCCTGTGTTTCGATGAGCAGTGGTCGTGCACCTTCTATTGTAGCTGAAATAGCCACTCCACTTAAGTTGTCATCTCGTTGCGAAATCAGTATTTCAGAAGGGTTGCTCACTTCACGCAATCCACCACTTTGCATTTCATAAATACCAATTTCACTGGTGCTGCCAAAACGGTTTTTAGTGGTGCGCAAAATACGGTACACATGATGTCGGTCGCCTTCAAACTGCAAAACGGTATCAACCATATGCTCCAGTAATTTTGGTCCGGCAAGGGTGCCATCTTTTGTAATGTGGCCAATTAGGAAAACAGGTGTTCCGGTTTCTTTAGCAAATCGAATCATATCACCTGCTGTTTCTTTTATCTGTGAAATACTGCCAGGTGTTGAATCGATAAGTTCCGATTGTAGGGTTTGAATGGAGTCGATGATAACAATATCTGGTTCCAACTCTTGCAATGCTTTGCCAATGCGTTGCGTTGATGTTTCGGTAAATAGGTAGCATTCGTTATTTTTAAACGGAAGTCGCTCGGCACGCATTTTTATTTGCGTATCGCTTTCTTCACCGCTTATATACAATACTTTTTTATTGGTAAATTGAAGTGCTATTTGCAACATAAGGGTCGATTTTCCGATACCGGGTTCGCCACCAATAAGAATCACACTTCCCGGAACTATACCTCCTCCTAATACACGCGAGAGTTCAATATCTTTTACCGAATAGCGTTGTTCGCTTCCTTTTTCTACGTCATCAATTAAAACAGGCTTAAGGGTGCGCCCTTGGTTTTCTTTTTTCCATGTTTTGGCAAAGGTTACTTTTTCCTTATGCACAACTTCTTCTACATAAGTATTCCACTCACCACAGCTGCTGCACTTGCCCACCCATTTGGGTGAAGAAGCACCACAGCTTTTGCAGAAAAAAGTTGTTTGTGTTTTTGCCATGCAACGAATATAAAAGAAAAGGCTTCCCAATGGAAAGCCTTTTCTAAAGATATTGATTATGATGAAGGTTGATTACTGTTTAATCAATTTCACCATTTGGTTTTCACCGGCCGATTCAATTTTTACAAAATAAACTCCTGCATTTAACTGAGCCACTTCATCCATTATCAGGGTATTTAATCCTGGAATACTTTGTATATTTTTTTGCGCCACATTACGCCCATTGATATCAAATATATGAATGGTTGCGTTGCCTGCTGCAGCACTAACAAATTCAATATTTAATGCACCCGCTACCGGATTAGGGAATACCGTTACAGCTTGCAACGTGGTTGATGTTTTTTTCACAGCAAGAATTGCCGAGTATGCATACTCACCATTCATATCAACTTGACGTAAGCGGTAGAATAATGTTGTGTTTGTTACAAACGGATTGGCATCAATATGGGTGTAATTTACCACTATAGAGCTATTCAATTTTCCTTTTACAAAATTGATTTCTTCAAACTCCTTCCCATTGGCAGAACGCTCGATGAAGAAGCCATGGTTGTTGATTTCTGATGAGGTACTCCAGTTAAGGATCACATCGTTTGCAATTACATTTGCAGTGAATGCATTTAACGTAACCGGAAGTGGGGTAGAAGCAGAATCCGTTAGTGTAAATATTCCACCTTGAACTAGTCCACCTGCTGCTAAGAAACCGGTATTTCCATTTACAATGGAGTTTGAATACCTGAACCAATTTGTTGAAGGACCTGAATAGCGTGCAATTTGCAAACGAGGCACCGATGATGTATTTCCTAAGGTTGCAGAATCTTGCATTAATGTTAATTCATAATCAAATCCACTTCCTCCTGTTGGTTGAATATCATAGTAAGCATTGGTAAAACTAGTGCTTGCAGGTGTATTTGTTGGGTTAGTACCTGTATAATATTGTACGTTTACTGATGTAGGTAATGTACCAATGCTTCCCCATTTAGCTTTGGCAATCATGCGTGAAGCAAAAAAGAATTGAGTACTGTCATTTGTAGTTGGGGTTTTATCTGCTAAAGCGGCTGGTGGTGTGGAGGTAGGCGTTATTTCAACCGAGCCGATATCTGTAGCACCATTGGCAATTGAGATTGAACGAATACCTGATGCATTTGTAAAGTCACCTGAAATGGTTGGAATGCGAATTCCTTTTCCATTCACATACCATGCATTAGGTGAAGTAGTAATGATACCTAAATCACCATTTGATACATCTGTAAATAGTGCACTAGGACTAACAACACTTGTTCGTTCTGCCCAATTGGTATTATAAGCACCAGGATAGAATGTGTTTAACAAGTTCCAGCTGTTTCCGATTCCTGCAGGCAATTCAGCAAGTCTAGCGGTGTCATTTACAAAAAGCATATTGTATTGAATATTTGCTCCTGATACGCCAGTTGCAGAAGTAGACGATACTGCATAATTAAAACCGGTACCTGAAGTAGTACGGTTGTTGTACACCAAGTTGTTGCGGAAATTGATACTAGATGTAGAGGCTATCCTAATAAACCCGGTAGAATTGTTTGCTCCTGATGATGTATTTCCTGTTATAAAAATGGAGTTATAAGCAAATGTATTTGCACCTGAACTGTAGTCGCTCATGGCATACACGATTGATTCATTGATGACTGTACTTCCCAGTGTGATTTGGTTATTGGCAATA
>JBIINH010000113.1:0-7403 GCA_044337585.1 Bacteroidia bacterium | reverse complement strand
TCTTAAGTAGCCGTGTTTTTCATCAGTAGAAAAAGGCACAAAAATTATTTTTGCTCCCTTTTGGCAAGCAACCCGAGCCATTTCAGGAAATTCTATATCATAACAAACATTGATTGCAATTTTACCGCAATCAGTATTAAACACTTTGATTTCATTGCCAGGTCTTACTCCCCACCACTTGGCTTCATTTGAGGTGATGTGTATTTTGTATTGTTTGTCAAATGTGCCGTCACGTTTAAATAGATAGGAGATGTTGTATAAATTATCGTCTTCAATTTGCAAATGTGTGCCGGCTATGATATTGATGTTATATTCAAGTGATAAACGAGAAAAAAGTTGAATATAGTTTTCAGTATATTTATCAAGTTTTCTGATACTGTCTTCGGGGCTCATACCTTTGTAATCATAAAGGGAAAGCAATTGTGTTGTGAAGAGTTCAGGAAACAATACAAAATCAGATTTATAATTTGAAGCAACATCTGTGAAATACTCGCATTGCTGAGCAAACTCTTCAAAATTGCGCACTTTGCGTAGTTCATATTGGATACAACAAACTCGCACCTTTTTCATGATAACTGTACGCTCACGATGAGTTTCTGGAACATAGTCAAGGTTTATCCACTCAAGTAAAGTAGCATATCCTTCGCTATCATGATCATCAGGTAAATAGTTTTTGATGATGCGTTGGATGGTGAAACCTTGAGACAATTGGAAGGTAATTACAGGATCTTTAATTTTCTTTTCAATTACCCTTTTTACATATGCCCTCACCCCAAACTTACTAGAGTATTTATGGAAATTTGGCAACCTTCCTCCAATCAGTATTCGGCTAAGGTTTTTGTCCACACATAAGTTTCTGCGCATTTCATAAAGTCTTCTGCCAATTTTAAGCCCCTGATAGTCGGGATGCACCATCACTTCAATTCCGTAAAGGGTATCGCCATCTTCATCGTGGTTTGTGATGTAACCATTGTCGCAAATTTCTTTCCAAGTATGGTCATCATCATAATCATCCCAATTAATAATGAGGCTTGCAGCCGAGCCTACTATTTTCCCCTCATATTCAATCACCTGCATACCTTCTCTAAAGTTTTTGAACTGACTTTCGAGCATATCATACGACCAAGGTTCGTTATCAGGAAAGCATATTTTTGATAGTTCAATAATTGCGTCCATATCATGCCTCTCGGCAGTTCTTTCAATTAATTTAGGCTTGCGTGATGATCTTGTTTTCATATAGAATTGTTTGTGAAATGTGGATAGGTCTATTCCTAAAGGCAATATTAATCAAATATTGACAATAGCTTTGCGTCAGCATTATGCAATTTGTATTTTGCAAGCACAATAATACATGATGAATTTACAACAAACCATAGAAAATGTTTGGGAAAACAGGGGTTTACTAAATGAAGAACTTACCCAACAAGCAATAAGAGAGGTAATTGATCAACTTGATAAAGGAGTATTACGCACCGCTGAACCAACCGAATTGGGATGGAAAGTGAATGAATGGGTGAAAAAAGCAGTAATACTTTATTTTCCGATTCAGAAAATGGAAGTTATAGAGGTAGGGCCATTTGAGTTTCATGACAAGATGAAGCTTAAAAGAAATTATGCAGCACTTGGCGTTAGGGTGGTGCCACATGCAGTTGCAAGGTATGGTGCATTTTTACAAAAAGGCGTAATTATGATGCCATCGTATGTAAATATTGGCGCATATGTAGACGAAGGTACCATGGTTGATACTTGGGCTACAGTAGGAAGTTGTGCACAAATTGGCAAACACGTTCACCTGAGTGGCGGTGTTGGAATTGGTGGCGTACTGGAGCCTGTTCAGGCAGCACCGGTAATTATAGAAGATGGATGTTTTATTGGTTCTAGATGTATTGTTGTAGAAGGGGTGCGTGTTGAGAAAGAAGCGGTGCTTGGCGCAGGGGTGATCTTAACAATGAGTACAAAAATTATTGATATTACAGGTAATAATCCTGTTGAATACAAAGGTGTAGTGCCTGCACGTTCGGTTGTGATACCAGGCTCATATGAGAAAGAATTTCCGGCCGGAAAATACCAAGTTCCTTGTGCACTCGTTATTGGTAAACGAAAAGAATCAACAGACAAAAAAACTTCTTTAAACGATGCACTTAGAGAGTACAGTGTTGCTGTTTAAGTGCTTTTAATACCGGAATATAAAGTTTTCAAATACCATATAGATGAAAATAGGATTTGACGCTAAGCGCGCTTTTAGTAACTCAACTGGACTTGGAAATTATTCTCGTTGGGTTATACGCTCGTTTGCCAGTCAATATCCTGAGCATGAACTGTATTTATTCGCGCCAGAACCAAATACTGAGTTTTTTGGCATCGAACAGTTGCACCAAAATGTAAATATCATTACCCCCGACTCTTCATTGGGTAAGTTGTTCCCGTATCTTTGGCGCACCTATTCAATTGCTAATATTTGTAATGAACTTGAATTGGATATCTATCACGGTTTGAGTAATGAACTGCCGGTAGGAATTAATCAGTTTGATGGAAAAAAAGTGGTAACCATTCATGATTTGATTTTTCTTCGCTATCCAGGATATTATAACAATATTGATAAGTATATTTACAAGAAAAAATTTCAATATGCTTGTCAAAATGCCAATCACATAATTGCAGCCAGCCAACAAACGGCTGCTGATATAAGCACTTATTTTAATTCAGAAACTTCAAAAATATCTGTTATATATCAAGATTGCGATGTACGATTTAGGCAATCGAAGGCAGATAAAAATATTAACGAGGAGGTTTTTAAAAAATATCATATCCAATCTAACTACATATTAACAATTGGAACAATTGAAAGCCGTAAAAACCAATTAAGTCTCTTAAAAGCATTTCATCATGCAAGAATTGAGCATATTCAACTCGTTATTGTTGGAAAGAGAACAACATATGCGGATGAGTTGGATGCCTATATCCGTGAATGGAACTTGTCTGATAAAGTAAGTATAATTAATGATGTACCATTTGATGATTTACCCATTTTATATCAATCAGCTTTTGCATTTGCCTATGTTTCAGAATTTGAAGGCTTCGGGATCCCATTACTTGAAGCCATGCGTAGCCAAACGCCCATACTTTCAGCAAATACATCAAGCTTAACTGAAGTAGCTGGTAATGCAGCTATTTACTGTCATCCGCATGATATTGCGGATATGGCTATTCAGTTGAAAACCATTGTAAATGATGAACCTACTCGAAAACAATTGATTATAAATGCAAAGAAGCAACTTGAAAAATTTGATAAATTCACACTCATGGAGCAAATGTTGAACATTTATCAGTTGTAGAATGATTGTTGTGGATATTGTTTCTGTCCGCCTAGTCGAAAAATAATTTAATTTGCTTAAGAAATTATGAGCACACCTCCAAGAATCAGAAAAAGACGTAAGATCTCGTATTTGCCATCCATCATCAGTATATCCTTAGTGCTATTTATGATGGGTTTGTTTGGTATCATTCTTATTAACGGGAATGAGTTAAGTGAAACTATAAAAGAAAATTTTCAAATTACAGTTTTTTTGAGAGCAGATAGCAAACAAGAAGATATGGATAGGGTTTTCAAAACCATTTCACAAAAGGAATATTGCAAGTCTGCCAAATTCATAAGCAGTGATCAAGCTGCACAGCAATTTTCTAAAGAAGTAGGGCAAGATTTTGTAGAATTTTTAGGATATAATCCTTTGCAGCCATCTGTTGAGATGTTTTTGAAATCCGAATTTGCCAACGGTGTTGAGATTTCAAGAATTAACAATGAAATCAATCGCAATCCAGAAGTACAAGAAGTAGTTTACCAAAAAATCATCATCGATGAAGTAAATAAAAACATCAAACTGATTGCAGGTGTATTGATTGGGCTAAGTTTGGTATTTTTACTCATTGCCATTACCCTAATTAATAATACCATCAGGCTAAATTTGTATGCCCAACGTTTTATCATCAAAAGTATGCAAATGGTTGGCGCAACGCACAGTTTTATCATTAAACCTTTTGCAATAAAATCATTTTTATATGGTTTATATGGAGGTATTATTGCATGTATGCTGCTGACAGGTCTGCTATACGCTATGCCACATTGGATTAGGGGTATTGAAAAACTATATAATGAACAGCAATTTGCAATCTTGTATGTAGTTGTTATTATTGTAGGACTGATTATCACGATGCTTAGCAGTATGGTATCTACTAACAAATATTTGAAGATGCGTATTGATGAGCTCTATTAAAACATAAAAATATGTCGAAAAAAGCAACTTTAAAAAGTACCGAAAAACAAGCTGAATCATCCACATTCATGTTTGGTAAACTAAATTATATGTTCATGCTTGCCGGAATGGTAGTAATTATCATTGGTTTCATGTTGATGTCCGGTACCGAAGATATTTATAACACAACCAAGCTTACACTTGCACCAATTACTGTGATGATTGGATTTGTTATCGAGTTGGTTGCCATTATGTATCGCCCTAAAAAAGCAGAATAATATTCCTCTTTCATGAATTTATTTCAGGCAATTATCATTGCCATTATCGAAGGTATAACTGAGTTTTTACCTGTGTCATCCACAGGACATATGATTCTTGCAACTTCTTTAATGGGCATACATGACGATGAGTTTGTAAAAACATTTGAGATTGTTATTCAGCTTGGTGCTATCATGTCTGTTGTGTTTTTGTACTACAAAAGGTTTCTGGTAGGACTTTCTATTTATTTTAAGTTGCTTGTGGCATTTTTGCCAACAGCAGTTATTGGACTGTTGGCATACAAAACCATTAAAACATATTTGTTTAATCCCTACGTGGTGAGCGTAGCATTAATTATTGGAGGTATTGTATTATTGATTTTAGACAAATGGTCTGCAAAAAAAGAAAGTCGTTATAAAGAGATTGAAGATATATCATTTAAGGATGCGTTGATTGTTGGGTTTATACAATGCCTCAGCATGATTCCTGGTATGTCGAGAGCGGCTGCTACTATTTTTGGCGGAATAGCAGCCGGATTCAACATCAAACAAGCAGCAGAGTTTTCATTTTTGCTTGCCATTCCAACCATGTTTGCCGCTAGTGGACTTGATTTGTTGGAATCTTATGAGCAAATAAACCCAAGTAATTTTATCATTCTTTTGGCCGGTTTTTTTGTTGCAATGGTGGTTGCCTTGTTTGCAATCAAATCATTCATCTCGTTTTTAACCAAATATGGTTTTAAGCATTTTGGATATTATCGCATTATACTTGGTGTTGTATTTTTGCTGTATGCATGGCAAACAGGTTTGATTCTTAGTGTTGATTAATACATGCAAATCAATCCTGAAACCGGGGCTGTAGTGTTGGTAAACAAGCCAATATCATGGACATCTTTTGATGTTGTAAACAAGATGCGCTACGCTGTAATAAAAAACCTTCACAAATATCATATAGATGTGCCAGCCGGTAAACGGAAAATAAAAGTAGGTCACGCAGGTACACTTGATCCATTGGCTACCGGATTGTTAATCATTTGCATTGGGAAAGAAACCAAAAATATTGAAACGTATATGGCTGATGAGAAAGAGTATACGGGAATTATTACTTTGGGAGCGTCTACATCTTCCTATGATTTAGAAACACCGTTTGATCAACAATTTGAAACTTCACACATATTCGAAGAAATGATTTACCAAACGGCTCATAACTTTATTGGAGTTCAACAACAGTTTCCTCCAGTTTTTTCAGCTATCAAACAAGATGGTAAGCGCTTATATGAATCTGCGAGACTGGGGGAGGAAATTGAAATTAAACCAAGGGAGATTGAAGTCAAATCGTTTGAAATATCAAGAATTGAAATGCCTCATGTACATTTCAAGATTGTGTGTAGCAAGGGTACATACATTCGTTCTATTGCACATGATTTCGGAAAAAAAATTGGCTCAGGTTCTCACCTGAGCCAATTATGCAGAACCCGTTCGGGTAAATATATGTTGAGCGATGCCTATGAACTAGATGCGCTCATTCAGGAGATCAATTCCTGATTATTTTGATATCACCAATTTGGTTTGGTACTGGTTGGTGCCGTCAGTTAATTGAACAAGGTATACGCCTTTTTCTAATGTTCCCAGTTGCACTTGCGCACTACCCGTTTGAAGTTTGTTAAAATATACCCTTTTACCTGTAATATCAATGATGTTTATTGTTACTGTTTTAGCACCATCAGGAAGGGAAATATTGATAAAGTCATTTGCCGGATTTGGCCAAACTTTTACGGTGTTCCAAGCATTTTCAGATATTCCGGTTGGTGGTCCGAAAACCGGTAAGTCAAATGCTTCTGTTCCATCAGTGTTCGATGTGCCACCTTGATTGGCCGAAGCTCCAAGGCCACGTCTTGCAAATGCTTTCCATAGCAATTCTTTATTTGCTCCTCCATATCTGATGCTATCTGCTAAAATCATAGCATTGCGCATGTCTACGAATCCAGGATTACACTTTTGAAGTTTTAATGCATCTACTACCAGTTGCAGGGTCATATTGTTTCCTCCATTTTCCGTGTCAAATATATCTTGGATGAAACCATATTTGTCTACCATATCCCAATACACATCATATAGCATGGTGCACCATACCGATCCAACTCCATGTGGTATGGCCAAGGATCTGATACTATTATAAGTAGAAGGATTTACAGACATGTTACGGGAATATTTATAAGTCCTGATGCCTAAGCCATTTGTATTTTGATTAAATACGTACGTACCAATACCACGGCCATCTAATGTTGAATCGCTCGGCTTTGCTGTTAAACAAAGAGCAAAAAAGTCGCTCCAACCTTCACCAGCTTGTTCGTTTCCGGTTAAACAATTTGAATTTAAAGGTCCACCAGTTAATCGGGTTGAAATACCATGACCATATTCGTGAGCGATTACGCCATTGTCAAAGTCGGAGTCGAATTGTTTTACAAATAACGCTGATTGAAAAATACGACCAATGATATTGGTATCACCGGCATTGATTCTTGCCAAAATGCTATCGCCTATGGTTTTTGTAATTCCAACTGAAGGGATGGTAATTGAAGTTGAAGAACCAGTCATGGTTAATGATTGGTTACTTGTATTTACCATGATTACAGCAATGGCACCAGCATTTTGGGCGTTTAGCACTTTTTGTGTGTAGCCACAAGTTCCTCTATATATCAAGGCTATTTTACCATTAACATTATTTTTTATTGCGCTACATCCCAATGTTGGATTTGCAGTACTATCAGTTACCAATACTATAGGAGCAGTAATCGTATCAAATGGTCTAGGACCAAATTGTGAAAAATTCGCGTTGTATAAATTGTTACCCAAAAGTAAATTCCTAGTGGTACTTACTCCAGTAGGGTTCCAT
>JBIINH010000112.1:0-7424 GCA_044337585.1 Bacteroidia bacterium | reverse complement strand
AAATGTGCTACTTTTTTAATCATCCCCAATATCTGAGGTGTAGCTTCTTTTTCAATGGTTTGATTCATTTTTGTGAATCCCAAAGCGCGCACAGTCCTTTTTTGAGTTTCTGGTCTGTCGATGATGCTTTTAATTTGTGTGAGTTTTACCTTTGCCATTTCTATATTAACCATTAAATACTTTTTTCAATCCAACTCCTCTATGTTGAGCCACAGTAAATGCATCACGCATATTTAACAATGCATCAATTGTTGCCTTCACCACGTTGTGTGGGTTTGACGAGCCTTTTGACTTTGCCAAAACGTCTGTAATACCTGCACTCTCAAGCACTGCACGCATCGCACCACCCGCAATTACACCTGTTCCGTGTGCTGCTGGCTTAAGAAATACACGTCCTCCTCCATATTTACCAAGTTGTTCGTGAGGAACAGTTCCTTTTAATACAGGCACTTTAACCAAGTTTTTCTTTGCATCATCAATACCTTTGGTTATTGAATCAGTTACTTCATTGGCTTTACCCAATCCATAACCTACGATACCATTACCGTCACCAACAACCACAAGGGCTGAGAAGCTGAAGGTACGACCACCTTTGGTTACTTTAGCAACACGATTGATAGATACTACACGTTCTTTCAATTCAATATCGCTTGTTTTTACTCTTTTAATATTTGCTGTTGACATACAATTCTGTTTGATTAAAAGTTCAATCCTCCTTCACGAGCTCCTTCAGCAAGGCTTTTCACACGTCCATGGTATAGGTATCCATTGCGGTCAAATATGCACTTAGTGACACCGATTTGTTGGGCTTTTTCTGCTATTAACTTTCCTACTAAAACTGATTTTTCAGATTTAGTAACTTTATCTTTTATGGATTTAGAGTTAGCTGATGCAAGCGTTTTAGCATGAACATCATCTATCAATTGCACATAAATTTCATTATTGCTACGGAAAACCGATAAACGTGGCGATTCAGGTGTACCAAATACACGGCTACGAATACGCTTTTTAATTTTAAGTCTTCTTTCTGTTTTTCTAAGAACTGCCATAACTGTTATTTATTATTTAGAAGCTGTTTTACCGGCTTTTCTTCTTAATTGTTCACCTACAAATTTGATACCTTTGCCTTTGTATGGCTCTGGTTTACGTAATCCGCGTATTTTAGCGGCAACTTGACCGATAAGTTGTTTATCACAACCTTCAAGCGTGATGATGGGATTCTTTCCTTTTTCTTGTTCGGCTTTTACTTTTAATTCTTTTGGAATTTCGAAGTAAATATGGTGAGAGTATCCTAATGTTAAATCCAATACATTTCCCTCAGCAGCTGCTTTGAAACCAACACCCACTAATTCTTGGCGGGTGGTATATCCAATTGATACACCAAACACCATATTGTTTAACAAAGAACGGTATAATCCGTGCATAGCTTTGTGGCGTTTTTGATCAGTTGGACGAGCAACAACCAATGTCTCATTTTCAATTGAAACGGTAATATCTTTATCAAGTACCTGGCTTAATTCGCCTTTTGGTCCTTTGATGGTTACTTCATTAGAAGGCGAAACTTTTACTTCAACTCCTTTGGGTAACGAAATGGGTAATTTTCCTATACGTGACATTTTGTTTTCCTCCTATCGATTAATAAACATAACATAATACTTCACCACCAACATTCATGTTGCGAGCTTCTTTGTCTGTCATCACTCCTTTAGAAGTGGTCAAAATAGCAATACCTAACCCGTTTATTACACGTGGTAGGGTAGTTACACCTGTATACTTTCGTAAACCCGGAGTACTAATGCGCTGAAGATTTTTAATCGCTGGAGTTTTGGTTACAGGATGATATTTAAGTGCAATCTTTATTACACCTTGATGATTAACTACATCATCGAATTTATAATTCAATATGTAACCTTTTTCAAAGAGAACTTTTGTGATCTCTTTTTTTAATTTTGATGAAGGTATTTCTACAATGCGATGATTAGCCTTGATCGCGTTGCGTAACCTTGTTAGATAGTCTGAAATTGGATCTGTCATAACTTTATTTTTATGTTTTTATTACTACTTGCCGTCAGTTAGCCAAGGCTTTACTCTTGACGGCTAAGTTTTTGGAGGGCGCGAATATACTAAAAGTGCATCCACTCTTCCAAAAGTATTTTTGTTTTTTATCCTTCTTACCAGCTTGACTTGGTCACTCCTGGTATTTTTCCCATTGAAGCTAAATCGCGGAATTGATTACGGCAAATACCGAAATCACGCATATAGCCTTTGGGACGACCTGTTAGTTTACAACGATTCTTTAAACGAACAGGAGAAGCATTGCGTGGTAATTTTTGTAATGCAAGAAAATCACCGGCTTTTTTCAACGCTTCACGTTTAGCAGCATATTTTGCTACCATCGCCTCTCTTTTAAGTTGGCGCGCTTTTACTGATTCTTTAGCCATTATTTATTTTGGTTTTTAAATGGTATTCCAAATTCTTTTAATAGTGATAGACATTCTTCATCTGTTTCTGCTGTTGTCACAAAAGTAATATCCATTCCGTTAATGCGGTTTACTTTATCAATATTAATTTCAGGAAAAATGATTTGCTCGGTCACGCCCATGGTGTAGTTTCCGCGTCCATCAAATCCTTTGTCATTTAATCCTGCAAAATCACGTACACGTGGCAATGAAATAGAAATTAAACGATCTAAAAATTCATACATCCTGTCACCGCGTAGGGTAACACGAGCCCCAATTGGCAAGTTTTCTCTCAACTTAAAGTTAGAGATAGCCTTTTTAGATTTTGTAGACACTGCTTTTTGACCAGCAATTGTCGTCATCTCTTCCACTGCCTGATCTACCAATTTCTTATCTGACACTGCTGCACCAACACCTTGGTTAAGGCATATTTTGGTTAGGCGTGGAATTTGCATCACATTTTTGTATCCGAATTTCTCTTTAAGAGCTGGTACAACTGTTTTGCTATATGTTTCTTTTAATCTTGGATTATACATATTCTTAATCAATTATTTCACCTGATTTTTTTGAATAACGAACCAATTTACCGGCATCATTAGTTTTGCGACCTACACGGGTAGGTGTTCCACTTTTATCGATAACCTTTAGGTTCGAAATATTAACAGGAGCTTCTTTTTTAATAATGCCTCCTTGTTGGTTTTGAGCGTTAGGTTTGGTGTGGCGACTAACAATGTTTACGCCTTCTACCAATGCACGGTTTTTTTCGTTCATCACTTCAAGAACACGGCCTTTTTTACCTTTATCATCACCGGCAATAACCATTACCATGTCACCTTTTTTAACATGTAGTTTTACCTGTTTATTGAATCTTCTTTCCATAATTATAGTACCTCCGGAGCTAATGATACGATTTTCATATATTGTTTCTCTCTAAGTTCACGTGCTACTGGTCCGAATATACGGGTTGCACGAGGCTCATCTTGTGCGTTTAACAACACACATGAGTTGTCGTCAAATCGAATATACGATCCATCTGCGCGTCTCACTTCTTTTCTGGTGCGAACAACAACAGCTTTTGATACTGCGCCTTTTTTTACACCGCCTGCGGGCATTGCTGATTTAACGGTTACTACGATTTTATCGCCTACTGACGCATAACGTCTACCAGTACCGCCTAATACACGTATGCAAAGAACTTCTTTTGCACCGCTATTATCTGCTACTTTTAGTCTACTTTCCTGTTGAATCATGATTACTTAGCTTTTTCTATTATTTCAACCAATCTCCATCTTTTGTCTTTACTCAATGGACGTGTTTCCATCAAACGTACGATATCATTAAGATTACATTCGTTTTTCTCGTCATGAGCTTTGAATTTGGAAGTCATTTTAATGAACTTACCATATTTTGGGTGCATCACTTTACGTTCAACGGATACCACGATGGTTTTTTGCATTTTATTGCTTACCACCTTGCCGATGATTTCTTTGCGTGCGTTTCTTGTTATTTCAGTTGTTTCCATTCGATGTTCTTATTACGCATTTGCCATTTTAGCCAATTGTCTCGATTTTTGCTCTGTAAGCAAGCGTGCAATCAGCTTTTGAGTTTCTTTTAGTTTACGTGGATTGTCGATTGGAGATACCGCGTTGGTGAAGCGCAACTTAGTCATTTGCGTTTTTTCTTCGCTGATTCGTCCTTTCAATTCCTTGTCTGACAACTCTCTTATTTCTGAATTTTTCATGGTCGTATTCTATTACTTTTTACTTTGTTGTTCCCAATTATTCTGCATAATCTGGTCTTACAACAAACTTAGTTGTTACAGGTAATTTCTGTGCGGCTAAACGCATGGCCTCTTGTGCCACTTTCATTGGAACACCATCTAGTTCAAACATAATAATGCCTGGTTTGATAGGTGCTACCCAATATTCAGGAGCTCCTTTACCCTTACCCATACGAACTTCGGCTGGTTTTCTGGTAATTGGTTTGTCAGGGAATATTCTGATCCAAACTTGTCCTTCACGTTTCATGTAGCGTGTTAGTGCTACACGCGCTGCTTCAAGCTGCTTCGCAGTGATGTATTTATGCTCCATCGATTTCAATCCGAAGGATCCAAAATCTAGTGAAAATCCACGGCTGGCATTTCCTGTATTTCTGCCTTTTTGCTGCTTTCTGTATTTTGTTCTTTTTGGTTGTAACATTTATGTAGTGCTTTAAAGGTTACTTTCTAGTAGTTGTTGTTCTTTTCTTTTTGTCAAAACCACCTCTTGATGGTCTGTTATCTGGTCCTCTTTCGTTTCCACGTGGAGTACGTGTTTCCGATGCAAGCCCGATATTCGGTGACAAGTCACGTTTTCCGTAAACCTCTCCTTTACAAATCCAAACTTTGATACCGATTTTACCATAAACTGTTAATGCTTCAGCAATAACATAATCGATGTCAGCGCGCAATGTATGTAGTGGTGTGCGTCCTTCTTTGTAAGTTTCTGAGCGGGCCATTTCGGCTCCGCCTAAACGTCCAGAGATGGTTATTTTTATTCCCTCTGCTCCCATTCTCATTGTTGATGCAATGGCTGCTTTTAAGGCTCTTTTATAAGATACACGAGCTTCCAACTGACCAGCAATTGATTCGCCTACTAAGCGTGCATCTAATTCAGGGCGTTTTATTTCGAAGATATTAATTTGAACTTCCTTCTTAGTCAGCTTTTTAATTTCTTCTTTAATCTTGTCTACTTCTGAACCTGCTTTACCAATTACGATACCCGGACGTGATGTATGAATTGTAATGATGATACGCTTAATCGTGCGTTCGATTACAATCTTTGCAACGCCACCTTTGGTAATACGTGCATTTAGGTATTTTCTGATTTTCTCGTCCTCGATCAACTTCTCTGCCATGTTCTTTCCACCATACCAGTTGCTTTCCCATCCGCGGATGATTCCGAGTCTTAAACTTATCGGGTTTACTTTTTGTCCCATTATCCTCTTATTATTCGTTGGTTGTATTTGAAGTTTCTACTTGTGCTGCTGCCGCTACCTTACTATCTACAATAAGTGTAACGTGGTTTGAGCGTTTTCTTTTACGGTATGCACGACCTTGAGGAGCTGGCATAACGCGCTTTGCCATAGCACCGCCATCTACAAATATTGTTTTTATATATAGTTCTGCATCTTCAATGCGGGCACCTTCGTTTTTTTGTTCCCAATTTGCGATAGCTGAACGAAGTAGTTTCTCCAGACGGTGAGCACTTTCTTTCTTAGCATTGAAGCGGAGGATGTTCATCGCTTCAGCAACACGCTTTCCACGAACCAAGTCTACAACAAGCCTCATTTTGCGGGGAGATGTAGGACAATTATTTAATCTTGCTATTGCTTCCATTGTTAATCTTTCTTAGTTGGGTGCGACTTAAATGTTCTTGTTGGTGCAAACTCACCTAAGCGGTGGCCTACCATATTCTCGGTAACATATACCGGAATAAATTTATTTCCGTTGTGGACAGCAATGGTGTGACCAACGAAATCGGGAATAATCATCGATCTACGTGACCATGTTTTCACCACGTTTTTCTTTTTGCTTTCATTCAAAACAAGAACTTTCTTTTCAAGTTTCAAATCAACATAAGGACCTTTTTTTAATGAACGAGCCATATCTTACTTATTACTTCTTACGTTTTTCGATGATAAATCTATTTGAGTATTTTTTAGGTGTACGTGTTTTGTACCCTTTCGACTTCAATCCGTTGCGCGAGCGTGGGTGACCTCCTGAAGCCCTTCCCTCACCACCACCCATAGGGTGATCAACAGGGTTCATCGCTACCGGACGAGTACGTGGCCTGCGCCCAATCCAACGATTTGCACCAGCTTTTCCTTTGCGCTCTAATATGTGATCTGGATTTGATACGCTACCAATAGTTGCCATACATGTAGCAAGAATCATACGTGTTTCGCCAGATGCAAGTTTAACGATTGCATATTTACCATCACGGTTTAGCAATTGAGCAAACGTTCCTGCAGAGCGAACCAACTTACCACCCTTACCTGGTTGTAATTCGATATTATGAATTGTTGAACCTAATGGGATTTCTTTAAGTGGTAAAGTGTTTCCTAAATCAGGTGCGATATTGCTTCCCGTTAGGATAGTTTGTCCAACTTGAATTCCGTTTGGTGCAAGTATGTAGCGTTTTTCACCATCAGCATAAATCAATAATGCGATACGTGCACTTCTATTTGGATCGTATTGTACTGAATCAACTTTTGCTGGTATATTGTGCTTATCACGAATAAAATCGATTAAACGAAATTTTCTTTTATGACTGCCACCAATATAACGCATGGTCATCTTCCCGGTGTTATTTCGGCCCCCGGTGCTTTTGTGGGATACCAGTAGTGATTTCTCTGGAGTAGATTTGGTAACCTCCTCAAAAGTATTCACCAAGCGGAATCTGGTTCCCGGTGTCATTGGCCTTAGTTTCTTAATCCCCATTGTCTGTTATACTTAAATATTAGCGAAAAAATCAATTTTCTGTCCTTCTTTAAGGGTAATGAAAGCTTTTTTGAAGGATGACCTTCTGCCACTAAATTGACCACGTTTTGTCAAACGGGATTTAGCTTTACCCATGTAAACTGCGGTACTAATGTTCACCACATTTACGTTATACATTTTTTCTACTGCTGTTTTAATTTGAGGTTTGGTAGCATCAATTGCTACAACAAATCCAAATTGGTTAAGCTTTTCGCTTAACTGGGTAGATTTCTCTGTAATCAACGGCTTCTTTAAAATGCTCATTGTTCGTTAATTTAAAATGTCGTTTAATATCTGAACTGAACCTTCAACAAGAACAAGTTTATTGGCATTTAAAATCGCATATGTATTGAGATCTTTTGCAGCCATAACTTTTGCTTGTGGTAAGTTTCTGCTTGACTTATATATGTTCTCATTGTAATCGGCAACAACCAAAAGTGTTTTGT
>JBIINH010000111.1:0-7452 GCA_044337585.1 Bacteroidia bacterium | reverse complement strand
CATGTCCGGCATTGATGCCTAGGCCGAGTTCATGGGCTCTTTTGGCGGCTTCAATATATGGTTGTATGGCTGCATCTCTGTCCGATGGATAATGATGCGCATATTGTTCAGTGTAAAGTTCAATTCGATTGGTGCCGGTTGCTTTTGCGCCATCTATCATTTTAATATCTGCATCAACAAAAATAGATGTGCGTATGTGATGCGATTGAAACAATGCAATGATTTCTTTCAGGTAAGCCTGTTCGCTGATGGTATTCCAGCCGTGGTCGGACGTTAGCTGGCCCTGTGTATCGGGAACCAGCGTAACCTGTGCAGGTTTGACTTCCAACACCAGATCAATAAATTTTTGTTCTGTAGGATTACCCTCAACATTCAACTCGGTAGAGAGTACTTTTTTTAATTCACGCACATCTGCATAGCGAATATGTCGTTCATCCGGCCTTGGGTGAACAGTGATGCCATCGGCACCAAAACGTTCGCAATCCAGAGCAGCTTTTACCACATCAGGATTGTTGCCACCGCGTGCATTGCGCAGTGTGGCAAATTTGTTGATGTTTACCGAGAGTTTAGTTTTGTTCATTATGCAAATGTAATATCACCTTCATCAACCAATTTTTCTCCTTTAAGTTTCAAAACAAGTTGCGCAACAGTCACCACATCTTTCTGGCAGTAGTTTTTGATGCGCTCAAGTGCTTTTTCTTTCCAGTATACTTCCCACACCATGCTTCCGTCAATATCATCCTTGGGTGTAGGAATATCAAATACCGCAGCTAGCAGTTCAAGCGAGGTGAAGTTTTTATAATCGCCAAATTTCCATAGCTCCATGGTATCAATATGATTTACTTCCCATGGTTTTTTGCCTGAAATATTTAATACTGTTGGTATTTCAATACCATTGGCCAGCATTCTTCGGCACAAATACGGGAAGTCAAACTCTTTGGCATTGTGTCCGCAAAGCAAGTTATCGGGTTGACTGAAATATTTATTTAATAACTGATTGAATTCATTTAATAAAATTGTCTCATCATCACCGTAAAAAGATTTTACCCTGAACTGCCAAAAATTGCCACTGCGGTTAAAGTAGCCGGCCGAGATGCAGATTATTTTTCCGAACTCGGCATATATACCTGCTCGCGGGTAAAGTGTTTCAGGTGTATCCGTTTCATCTTTTTTCAGAAACTGTGCTTTTTTGTTCCAAAGCTTCTGCCATTTCTCAGGCGCACTTTGATAATCCGGATATTGAGGTACGGTTTCAATATCCAGAATAAGCAATTTAGTAAGGTCTATATTGTTAATCATAGCCATTTGATTATGTGCCAAATCTACAAAATACATGATACAAATCAGCTAATAGCATTAGGATTATCATTTAAATTCGCACTATGTATAAAGTAGTTGCTTTCACCATACTGTTTGCAATAGTATCATGCGCTAAAAAGGAGCAAACCATCAAACCTACACGCGAAGATATTGTGGTTTCGGTGTATGCATCGGGTTATATCAAAGCTGCATCGCAATACCAGGTATTTGCCAATGTAAGTGGTATTGTACAACAAGTGTGGGTGCAGGAAGGTGATACGGTGCAGGAAAGTCAGCCTATGTTTACACTGTTGAATGAAACTTCAAAATTATCAAAAGAAAATGCTGCGCTTGCTGCCGAATACAATGACTATGCTGCTAACCAGGCCAAGCTCAGGGAGATGGAAATCAATATAGACTTTGCACGTAATAAGATGCAAAACGATTCGCTGCTGTGGGTGAGGCAACAAAGCTTATGGGCACAGCAAATTGGCTCACGAAATGATCTCGAACAGCGCGAACTTGCCTACAAAAACTCAAAAACAGCTTATTATGCAGCAATGCTCCGATACGATGATATGAAAAAGCAATTGCAGTTTTTATCGCGTCAATCCAAAAAGAATCTAAGTATATCGCAGCAGCAGCTAAGTGATTTTACCGTAAAAAGCGAAATACACGGAAGGGTTTACAGCATATTGAAAGAAAAAGGAGAGATGGTGAACCCACAAACACCTTTGGCCGTGTTGGGTTCTGCCAATGATTTCATTATTGAGCTGCAGGTTGATGAATATGATATTGTAAAAATAAGAAAAGGACAAAAGGTATTTGTAACAATGGACAGTTATAAAAACCAGGTATTTGAAGCTGAAGTTGTAAAGGTATTTCCGTTGATGAATGAACGCTCAAAGACATTTACTGTTGATGCTGTTTTTAAAAACATGCCTGAAGTATTGTATCCTAACCTTACGGTAGAGGCCAATATTGTAGTGGACAGTAAACTCAAAGTGCTTACCATACCACTCAATTTCATTGGCGATAGCAGCTATGTGCTAAAGAAAAACGGTGACCGCGTGAAAATTGAAACCGGATTGCGTGATTATAAAAAAACAGAAGTATTATCTGGTATCACTGAATCGGATGAACTCATACAACCCTAATGAAATTTAAACTGCTTGCCAATATTGCCTATTCACTGATGCTCGCAAGGCTGAAGCAAACCATTGTGGCTGCTGTGGGTGTTACTTTTGGTATTACCATGTTTATTACGCTGTTAGGTTTTATGCATGGATTGAATGATATGCTTGACGGACTCATCTTAAACCGCACACCGCACATCAAGTTGTACAATGAAATTAAAGCCAACCCACAACAACCTATCACACTTTCTGATTACTTTAAGGAATATTATTCCATTATCGAATCTGTAAAGCCGGGGACCGGCCGAAAACAGATTGCCAATGCAACTGCCATAATCGATGCCTTGAAACAAGATAAACGAATAGCCGGTATAGCGCCCAAACTCACCACACAGGTTTTTTACAACGTTGGGTCAATTGATTTGACAGGTGCTATAAACGGGGTAGATGTAGTGGAAGAGAATCGCTTGTTTCATTTCAATGAATACGTAACAGCAGGAAATTACCTTGATTTGAAAACAGTTCCCAACAGCATTATTCTTGGAAAAGGTGCTGCCGATTTGATGCTGGCCAAAATTGGGGATGTGATACAAGTAACCAATGCCAAAGGTCAGCGCATGCCGCTGAAAGTTGTTGGCTATTTTCAGTCGGGTATTCAGGATTACGACAAGGTACAAAGCTATACTTCTATCAGCACAGCCCAGAAACTGATGGGTGAACCCAGCAATTATATCACCGATATTCAGCTGCGCCTTCACGATATAAATGCAGCACCAGATATGGCAAAAGAATTTAACCGCACCTTTGGAATTGAAGCAGAAGATATTCAAACTGCCAATGCACAATTTGAAACAGGCTCCAAGGTACGTAACCTTATTTCGTATGCTGTAGGTATAACGCTGCTTATTGTGGCAGGTTTCGGTATCTACAATATCCTCAACATGATGATTTACGAAAAGATGGATTCGATTGCCATCCTGAAAGCTACCGGATTCTCAGGTCGTGATGTGAATATGGTGTTTATCATTATCGCATTAAGTATTGGTATTGTTGGTGGCATCACGGGACTCGTATTTGGTTTGTTGTCCTGCCTGGCTATCGATCAGATTCCGTTTAATACTCCGGCATTACCAACAATAAAAACGTATCCGGTAAATTATGATGTGGTCTATTACATGATTGCACTTTCGTTTTCAACAGCAACCACATTTTTTGCAGGGTATTTTCCGGCACGCAAAGCCAGTAAAATTGATCCTGTAGTTATCATCAGAGGGAAATAGCATGAGCAATAAAGTTATAGAATCCCAGTCGGTAACCAAATATTTTCACGACCCACTCACAGTGCAGGTACTCAAAGATGTTTCGTTCAGTGTAAACCGCGGAGAGTTTATATCTGTTGTAGGAAAATCAGGATGTGGGAAGTCAACACTGCTATATGTATTATCTACCATGGATACCGATTATGAAGGCGATGTGCTGATAGACCTGATAAGTACAAAAGGAAAATCGGATAAAGAACTCGCCAGCATACGCAATGAAAAAATCGGATTTGTGTTTCAGTTTCATTACCTCATCAATGAGTTTTCGGTCTTGCAAAATGTAATGCTTCCGGGTTTAAAACTGGGAAAATATGCGGATAAAGAAATAGAAGAACGAGCCATGCAAAAACTGAAAATACTGGGCATTGAGCAGGAAGCACATAAACGAGCCAATCAACTCTCAGGAGGGCAAAAACAACGCGTAGCAATTGCCAGGGCTTTGATTAACGATCCACTTATCATTATGGGTGATGAACCAACAGGAAATCTGGACAAGAAAAACAGTGAAATCGTGTTTGATATATTTCGTGAATTGTCATCTGTTTATAATCAGACGCTGTTAATCGTAACACACGACAACCAATTTGCACAACGCACCGACCGCATCATAGAGATGGAAGACGGGCGAATTATATCTGGACACTAAAATTTTATCGGTTGCTATCTGAATTCGTATTTCACACCAAAAACCTGTGAAAGCAACGTTTCAGGCACATCGGTAGCCACCGCATTGCGGGGTGGGGTTGGTGTAACTGGTGAGTTTGTTGCCAAGTATTCAAGCATGGTACTGTGCAGTGTGTAAGGCGTGTTTTTGGGATTGCTTACACCTTTTATGCGACACAACATATCATCAGGGTCACCATCGCGTTCGCATGCTGCTATGGTATACATTTTCTGCAAGTCGAGTGCTTGTCCTACTACTTTTACATCTTCCACGCGTTTTCCCATTTCACCCATTGCCTTAAATTTTACAGTCATGCCTTTGAACTTAATAACCCAACCGCCAAAACGTTTTGAAGCATCTTTGGCAAATACGTTGTTTAGTTCTTTTTCAAGCCAGTCGTAAATTTGTTGTCCGGTTACTGCAGCTGTTCGCACCGTACTGTCAACAGGCAGCATGTCAAAAATAAATCCTTTGGTGATGGGTATATTGCCTGTTTGGTCGGGGGTGGTGCGAGGCGGGCAAAAACGGAATCCGTTTGAGAGTACAATATCAATATCGGGCAAACGCCATTTTAGTGCATCTAACACCATGGTGTCAATTGGATTTTCAACTACGAAATACCTGTATAAAGGAATGGTACTATAGCCGACTACTTTATTGATGTCTTCCACAAAAGGTTGTTCGTTTGCATTGATAAGTGCAGTAATTTCTTTGTCGGCTTTAAATGTCTTAGGATCCAGCTCATCGAGAGCGTATGTTTCAGAAATAACTTTGCCATTCTGAATGGTAAGCGATAAGCGACCTACAAACGAACCAAAGGCTCCCGGTTCAACTACTTTTGAGTATTTGCATACAATAGGCTCGCGCACCCTTTCGTGTGTATCGCCACCAAAAATCATATCTACACCCTGGCAGGCAGGATTATTGGCTAGTGCTAGTTGTTGTGATAAACCAAGATGTGAAAGAATAATGATATAGGCACAGCCCTCATCATTTTTTAGTACATCTACATAGTGCGCCAGATTTTCTTCAGGTTGTGTATACAAAATTCCCTTGCTGTAATTGGGCGATTGACGAATGGGAACAAGCGGATCGGTATAACCGAGGAAACCAATTTTCACACCGGCCACATTCCATATTTTGTAAGGATGAAATATGAGTTCACCACGTTTTCCATTTCCTAAATCGTGATACATATTGGCACATACTTTAGGTGCGGTGAGTCCACCCATCAGTGTTTGCATACGTTTTTTACCATAGATTACTTCCCAGTTTCCGGGCAGGTACAAATCATAGCTTAGCGTATTCAAAATAGGTACGATGGCATTGCCTGTTGTTTTTACCGATAACTCACTTCCCTGAAACATATCACCGGTATCAATCAGAAACGTATTGGGATTTTTTTTACGTTGCTGTTTCACATAAGTAGAAAGGTGTTCATATCCGCCCGTCTTTCTAAAAACGGCTTGGTTATTTTCCCAAAACAACTCATCATGCGGATGAATCTGACAATGCACATCGGTAGTCTGAAGAATATTGATGGTAAGAGGTTTGTCATTCGTATTACTATCTGTTACATTCTCACCATCATTCAATTCGGTTGCAAAAACATTTGCAGGACCCAGCAGACTTCCTCCGGCACTGAGCAGTCCCAGGCTTTTGATGAAGTTTCTGCGATCAGTACTATTGCTCGTTTGCTCTTTTTTGTTGCTCTGCTTGTCCATTATGTTTTTGTATTTTAGAAATGAAAGTTAATGACAAAATTTATTTGCGACATATTTACTTTGTTAATGACTAACCGTTCATCAAGTTTATCATGTTGAATTTGTCCTTTGTAAAGATATAATAATTGCATTTCTAAGCCATTTAAAAATCCACTGAAGATGTATCTAACATCAATATTGGTTTGCCAGTATGATGGCATTGCATATTTATTAAATGCAGTGTTTGAGACATCAGGTAAATAGTATCTGCCATATCCTGCTTCCGTTTTCCATCCTGATTTGTTAAAGGTTTTAGCAAGTACAATATTGGCAGCATGTACATCCGCATATCCTTCGTTGCGCTCACGCGCCATGAAAGTGAAGAACGGATCACGTCCCCACTCACGCGGCATGAGATAGCGGCCATCTTTGGTAATTCTATTGTAATTAAACAGGAGTGACCAATTATCATTTTCAGCTATTCCAACCCTTGCCCCAAAGGTACGAGCAATATTTCCCGGAGTGACATATGTTTTAGATATGTCATCATTGCCACCATTATTTACAGCATGCTGTTCAATATATTGTCCTGCAAGTACCAATCTGTTTTTTCCAAACAATTTGAAAGATGTGTTAGCCTGAAGCAAAGTTGAGTTCAATACATTTTCAATATGAAAATTCCAGAGTTGTATCTTCATGTTTTTGGAAATACTTGCAGTAATTCCTCCATAATATACTGCTTTGCTGTGTACATTTCCGCTATAACCCGAGCGAGAGCCATCAGGATTTAATCCTGTTGGATATACGCCAATAGATTCTCCAATTTCAAACCAATCAACCGTACTGCGTGGAGATATTTTATACAACCATCCACCTTCAATTTTGATATTTTTCACTTCGTTTAATTCAACCATTAAACCATCAGCAAGTGTAGGTCGCATTCGGCCATCTTGAGGATTTATAAATGGGGTTTTGATATGCTGTTTTCCGAATTTAATAAACGACTTTCTGTAATTATATTTCAGGTATAGGTCTTCAAGTCGATCCATATCGGCTGTATTTCCCGGATCAAGCACATCAAATTGACCGAGTTCGTAACGGCTGAATTGTCCTGTTTTAGGATCAGCAACAGTGAAATCGGTTGAATAAACGTTATAAATAAAAAATCCACTCAACCCAAACTGAAACCCTTTGAATTTTGGTGTTTCATAACCAATCCCCATTCCAAAGGCATTGGCATAATAATCACTCAGTCCGGATTCATTGTCTGTTGTCATGAAAAAATAACGCAAGTGACCATAAAACTCACCGCTACGAAAAAAGTGTTGTAA